>SFOB01000086.1 GCA_004554075.1 Treponema sp. | reverse complement strand
CGGCAACTGGAAGTTTGAAACTTATGATGATAAGGGAAAGGTAATTGGGGAACGTGTGCGCCCGCTCAAAATGCGGCAGACATACCGCTGGGAAATGTTCCTGCTTGCTGAGCTTTGCGGCTTTGAAGTTGTAGATATCTACCGGGGCTACAAGGGCGACAAGGAAGATTTGAATGACTCGATGAGTGCCGCGAAGTATCAGAGCAATCTGATCTGGATTTTACGTAAGAAATAGATATTTGTCATTGTCCGGCGGCCCCTCAGCTAAGTTGAAGGGTGGCCGGACAATCTAGAGACTGGAGTAAAAATGATTAGACGAATAGAAAAAGAAGAACTTCCCCTCTGCCTGGATTTTATCCATCTGTGCTTTTCAACAGTTGCAGAAAAGTTTGGTTTTACAAAAGAAAATGCTCCGGGACATAATGCCTTTATGCCTTTGGAAAAGCTTGAAAATTTCTGGAACTGGGGCTTTTTGATGTACGGACTTTTTGAGCAAAATCAAAAGGGAGATAAGGAGCTGGTCGGATATTTTTCAATCAGCAAGGATCCGGAAAAAGAAGAAACTTATGTTCTTCATAATCTATGTGTAAACCCTCAGATGAGAAAGCAAGGTTATGGCAAACAACTTCTCGATTTTGCAAAAGAAAAAGTTCGCGAGCTTGGCGGTAAAATACTATTTCTTGATTTTATAAATGATTATACAGAATTGAAGGAATGGTATTTTAAGAATGGCTTTGAATTCAAGGGAATTGTAAAATATGAACATCTGCCCTTCACTGTTGGATTTGCAGAATGTTATGTAGGAGAATAAAATGGATGAAATTATCAGACAAATCAAAGACCAGACAGAAATTAATTTTATTAATATCCGTGATCAGATTGCAGTTGCCGAGCTTGAGGCTGTATTTGATGGTGTGAACGGCTCACGCTATATTTTTCACAACCTTCATTCAATGGACAGATTTTTTATAAATCCTGTTAATTATGAGTATGAAGGAGAAAAGCTTTTTGGGATTTCAGAAAATCTGAGTGTAATTTCTACAGCCCGCGAAGGTTATGTGGAAGATCCTTCAATTGTGATTTCTCGTGAAAAACTGCTTGCATATTTTGAATATGTGAAAAGTAAAATCGAAAAATATTTTGACCAGCTTACAGGCGATCAGCTTCTTCAAAAGCCTGAAGGCTGCGAGTATACAAGACTGGAATTGATTCTGGGCCAGTTTCGCCATCAGATGTGGCATGTGGGGCTTTCCTCTGCAATCACATTTGAAGGAAAGAAAATCTGGAATGAGTTTACTGGACTTAGTGGTCTTCGTAAAATGATTAAAATGAAAAATGAATAACAAGGAAACTGTATGGAAAACAAAATTGTATTACCTGACTATAAAAACTGTATCGCTAACTTACCTAACTCAATTTTGAAGAAACTTAGGCTTCCAACCAATGGAGATACCCTGCCTCTGCTGGATAAATATCTGCAAAAGGATTACAAAAACATTGTTGTAATTCTTCTGGATGGAATGGGAAAAGTAATTCTTGAGCGACACCTTAATGAAGCAGGCTCTTTCAGAAGTCATTTTGCCGGAATCTACTCTTCAACTTTTCTTTCAACCACGGTTGCGGCAACTACCTCTGTATTGTCTGGACTGCAGCCATGTGAACATGCCTGGCTTGGCTGGGACTGTTATTATCCTCAGGTCGATGAAAATGTAACTGTATTTCTCAATAAGATTCAGGGAACTGAAAGAACAGCTGCTGATTATAATGTCGCATGGACTTTAACTCCTTATGAGAACGTTGTTGATAAAATCAAAAAGGCTGGAAAAGAGGCTCACTTTGTAGCTCCTTTCCTGGATTCAAAAATCGACAGCTTTGAAAAGATTTGTAAACATATAAAAAATATATGTAAATCAGAATCAAAGACTTCGGGTGTTGCTGGATATCCAAGATATATCTATGCCTACTGGAATCAGCCTGATGGACTTTTGCATACTTATGGCTGCGGCTCAAGTCAGGCACATGAGTGTATTGTTGATCTTGAAAAACAGGTTGCTGAACTTGCTGGTGATCTTGAAGATACTCTTGTTGTTGTTACCGCAGACCACGGTCACATCGATAACGAGTTTGTTTACATTCAGGATTATCCGGAGCTTTATGATTGTCTTATTCGTAAGCCTTCTCTTGAGCCTCGTGTTTTGAATCTTTTTATAAAAGATGGAAAGAAAGACTTTTTTGAAAAGGAGTTTAATCGTCTCTTTGGAGAAAAGTTTATACTGATGCCAACAGAAGAAGTGATTGCAAAAAATTTGATGGGAACTGGTAAGCATCATAAGATGTTCAGGTCTATGCTTGGAGATTATATTGCGATTGCTACCAGCGATCTTGCAATCTATGCCAACGGACAAAAGTTTGTGTCACTGCACGGAAGTCTCACTCCGGATGAAATGGAAATTCCGCTGATTGTATTCGACTGACGTGATGCGAGTTTGCAGATTTACATTTCCACAGTCTGAACTAAGGCAGAAATTGAGCGGTCTGAAAAGTCACCTTTTTCTGCCATTTTTTTGATATCTTCTGCTGTGTACTTTGATTCAGGGTAAACTACTACTACAGCCTTGTCGCCGTTCTGCAGGAAGTTTGATTCTCCCCAGGCTGTGTAGCGGGTTGCTCCGATTGAGACCATAATCTGCTGAGGGCGACCTGCGGCTACAAGGTAGCTGTGAATGTCTTCTGCGGGATCTTCGTTCAGTTGATGATTGAACTTGTCCAGCATCCAGTCTGTGAGTTTTTTGTAGATGTAGCTGTAGTCGCGGACTGCTGAGGTTTCGCCGTAGTCGTGAACTTCGCCATTTCTGATAAGGAAGCTAGCGATGCGGTAGTCGTCGAGTTTGCAGCCTTTTTCAAAACCGTCTGCTGCTATCTGATTTTCTGAAAAGCCTTTTGTACAGGCTCCCCAGTTTTTCTTTTCGCTGATTTTCTTTGCGCCCTGTTTACGGATTGAGCAGTCGTTTGAGGCTCCGAAACTGACTGGTTCCAGGTTTTTGAGAGTATCGCTTTCCCAGGTTGCATTAAAGATGATAGCGCATTCAGGCTCAATCTGTAGCTTTTCTTCGCCTTTTGGGAAAATTATGCGTTTTGGGTCAAATGGGAAGATTGTGAGAAATTCGGGAATTACTGAAGCGTTTGAGGCCGAATTTGAGTCTTTTTTCGGTAAAAAGGTCGGAAAAATGGCTTTTGGAGCGTTTTGCTCGAGCGTCTTAACGTTTTTGAAGTCAGCGGCTTCGCCGGCCTGTTCAAGGTGTCCTGTAAAATTTCCAGCCACACCGAAGCATGGAATGTCAGTTGTATCGTAAAAGTTCATTATCTTCCCTTTAACTTTTTAATTACTTTTTTATGCCAGAAGGCTCTGAGTTTTTCTGCGGCGCTGTATGGACGGTAAATTGCCTTGAGCGGGATGTCCCAGCTGCCTGTGCGGTGAATGTTCTTTCCGCCAAAGTTAGCCTTGAACATATAAAGTCCGTGCATTGGATGATTTTCGTCCTTACCCTCTGGCGGCATTCCGTACATATCGTAGTATTTGCTGCCGTAGGCCTTTGCATCCTTCATAGCTGTCCACTGCAAAAGATGATTTGGCATGAGGTTGCGCTTGTTATTGCTGCTTGCACCGTAAAGGTATATCGCCTCGTCGTGGCTGAAAAGTGTCATGATGGAAGCAATTTCCTCGCCTTCGTGTTCTGCAATATATAGGCTGATTACAGGTACATCGTGACCTTTGCTGATTTCATCTGCAGAAGATTTAATAAGATCCGCATAATATGCTTTTGCGTGACTGGCATTCCCGTCACGGGCATTTGTAATCTTAGTAAGTTCATAAAACTTGTCGATTTTTTCAGACAAGTTAATATCATTTCCTAAGTAACGTTTTACTACAACACCCTTTCTTTCACTCAGGCGAATATTATAGCGCCACTTAGAATGCATCTTTTCAAGGATTTCTTCTTCACTGCCTGTGAGGTCTACAAGTGTGCTGTCCGGCGGCTGGATGTCTACTGAGTTTTTACGCAGTTTAAGACGGTCCGCATAAGCTACAGTCTTCATTCCATAATTAAAGAGATCACGGTCTTCAGGGCTGCTGAAAGCTACATCCGGGTCAAAGCGGATTGCAATTGTATTTGTAGGCAATTCTGATTTGAGAGCTGCAGCGAGCTCTTTTAAGAAATGTGCAAATTCAATTGTCTGAGTTTCAGGAGTTATGATTTCCTGACCTGCAAGGGCTGCAGTATCCCCTTCATCATCAAACGCTTTATCTAAAAGATCTTCCGGTGTGCATTCATAAGGCAGTTTTGGAAAAAGCGGAATATATGCGATTGAGAAAAAGCCCTTTGCGAAGCTGCGGTTGAGAACAGCGACTTCTTTACGGATAATGTCACCCTGAACTTGTTTCAGGGTCTCTTTCGATTTTTCACACCCCTCTTCTGCATTCAGCGGCGGCAAAGTATATTCAATTTCAAAACGGCGGTAAGTCCAGCCATGGCGGGCCTTGAACTCGCACCAGAAAGGTGTCTGCAGAAAAGTTCCGTCATTCTCATGAGCGGAACTTTCAATTTTTTTTATTTTGATGTCGAACATATCAGCCAATCTCTGAGTTCAAAGCTTTTTCAGTCTTGATTTCTTTTCCGTCAGCGAGGAGCTTCTTTCCTGCAAGCTGAACTACTCCGTCTTTTGCGGCAATCTGAACTGCAAAGAACTCATCACCTGTAATCTGTTCTTTCTTTGATGCATTTACATCAGCGCCTTCGAGAACTACTTTTGTACCAGGAGCTGCCCAACCTGCATCGAGAACTTCAACGCAGTCTTTACCATCAGCATCTTTATAGTCTCCGGCTAAAAGCATACCACGGCTTTCAACACCACGCATTGTGCGAGGAGCAAGATTACTTGCAATAATTACATGCTTTCCAAGCAGGTCGCTCTCTTTCAGGTACATGCGGAGGCCGCTCTGAATTGTACGAGGAGTTCCGCTTCCGTCATCAAGAGTTTCGATATAAAGCTTTTCTCCTTCCGGATTTGGCTTTACATCAACAATCTTTGCTACAGTGAGTTCAATATTCTTGTTGAAGAAATCAGCCTGCTGGTCTACTGGAAGTACAGTTGGCTCGGCCTTTTTCTTGTCAGCCTTCTTTTCTTTCTTTTCAGTCTTCTGCTGCTTTCCTGCAAACTTCTCACGGAAGGCAAGCATTGTCTTCTGATCCATTGGCTTGAAGTAAACTTCAGTTGGTCCTACAGTAGTAAGGCCCTCGAGCTTGCCAAGGTCTTCCCAGGTGTAACCAGGCAGAGTTTCCATTCCCACCTTCTTTACCTGAATAGTCTTACCAAAGTAGCTCATGATTTTCTGAGTATACTGTGGCATATAAGGATTCATCATAATCATCAAATCCTTAATTACATAGCAGAGGTTATGGATAAGGCTTTCTGCAACTGCAGGATTTTCTGTACGTGCCTTCCATGGCTCAGTTGCCTGGAACTTCTTATTACAGATATCTGAAATCTCAAACATTGTATGGAAAGCATCCTTCAAATCAGCCCATTCAAGAGAGGCAGTTGCCTTAGCTTCAAGCTCGCGAACCTTTGTCCAGAGCTCTTCATCAACTGGGGCATCAGGAATCTTTCCTTCATAATATTTATTTACAAACAAGAGTGTTCGGTTTACAAGGTTACCCAGGTTACCAATCAGCTCGCCGTTAAGCTTTTCCATAAAGTCTTTCCAGGTAAACTGATAGTCCTGCTTTTCAGGGCGGTTATAGAAAATGTAAAAACGCCATGCATCAGCAGGGATTCCGCTCTCAATAGCGTCCGAACCAAATACACCAACACCAAGACTCTTAGAGAACTTTCCGTCTTCGTAGTTCAAGAACTCAGTAGAAGACATGTGGTGAAGTTTTGTCCACTCGTGAGGCGAGCCTAACATTGTTGAAGGGAAAATTACAGTGTGGAAAGGAATATTGTCTTTACCAATAAACTGGAAGAGATCAACCTTTGGCTTATTTTTGCCCTCTTCGCTCTCGCTTGGAATCCACCAGCTCTTCCAGTCAAAGCTCTGCTTGCCTGCCTTTACAAGCTCATCAGCCAGCTGCTTTGTAATAGAAATATATCCAATTGGCGCATTAAACCAGACGTAGAATACCTTGTTTTCGTAGCCTGCCTTTGGAACAGGAATACCCCACTTAAGGTCGCGGGTAATTGCGCGTTCCTGAAGACCATCGCGAATCCAGGCTTTAGTCATGTTGATAGCGTTGTCAGCCCAGCGGCCTTCCACACTAGCCTTTTCCATCCATTCGTTGAGCTTGCCGCTCATTGCAGGAAGGTCAATGTAAAGATGTTTGGTCTCCCTAACTTCCGGAGTTCCTCCGCAGGTATGACAGCGAGGTTCTTTAAGTTCAGTAGGATCAAGCAGAGAACCACACTTGTCGCACTGGTCTCCGCGGGCCTTTTCGTAACCGCACTTAGGACAGGTTCCGTCAACATAGCGGTCTGCAAGGAACATATTACAGTGAGGACAGAAAAGCTGCTTGTTTACATGTTCGTGAATAAGACCGGCCTTGTCCAGGTCGTTGAAAAGCCCCTGAGTGATTTCAGTACACTGCTCGTTAGAAGTGCGGCCGAATTTATCAAAATCAATTTTAAACCATTCATAGATTTTTGTGTGCTCGCCATAGTAGTGGTCGCAGAGTGCACGAGGCTCAGTCTTTTCTTCAAGAGCTTTAGTTTCTGTTGCAGTACCGTATTCATCAACACCACAAACATAAAGAGTGTCGTAGCCACGGCTGCGGCAGAAGCGCGCAAAAACATCGCCCGAAAGCGATTGAATTATATTTCCCAAATGCGGAATGTTATTAACGTAAGGTAAAGCTGCTGTGATAAGTCGTCTATTCATTTTTTCCTCAAAATCAATAAAAATAATTATAACATTATAGTGTTTTTTGAGAATATATTCAATTTTATCAGGGCCCAAAATCAAAGTCCAAGGCGCCTTCCTCAGCTCCCTAACGGTCGGCCTCCTCGGCTCCGCCTGCGGTGGCTGCCTTCGGCACTGCTCCACGCTTGGGGCGCATTACTGTTCATCTTCTTCTTTTTGAGAAGGATAATTAAATGCCCAGGCAATCAGACTGAAAACAAACAAGATGATACCAACGATTAAATTTCCGGTAATTATATACTGAACAAAGCCAAATAAAGCCGCAGATTCTGCAAGTCCGATTAACATTGTAAACAAATAGAAAATTGTAAAAGATTCATCAGCATTCTTTTGACTTCCGATTAAGCTTTTTATAAATTTGTTTTCATAAAAACTCTTTTTGTAGATTTTCTTAGATAAAAGTATACTAACAATACAGGTAATAAGTCCTATAAATAAAATTAAGAGACTGACCAATTGAAAAGAATTATCAATTGGTTTTTGGTTTGTATATGCAATATAAGCATATACAATTTTTGTAAACGGTACTCCGAACCAGATTAATTTCCACAATTTTTTATTCATAGGGAACTCCTTGCTTTTATTAAACTATGATAATGTATTTATAGTCAATGCTTTTGCTTTTTCAATAATCTCTTCAAAAAAATCCCTGTAATTATCTTCCTTCATTTGAACATAACCTGCCCTGTTTTCTGAGCCGACCTTTACTAAGATTTCTTCTTTGATTTGATTATACCTGTCACGAGCATCTGTATGATTTCTTAAGTAATCACGGAATAGAATGTGACGCTTGTATTCTTCATTTTCATAAGAACACACATAAAGATGATGATCAATTGAATCAAGGATTTTATTATTGACCGAGCCATTTCTTCCAAATGCTTCTCGCCCTTTGATTCCTCTATCACCTTCATGCTCATAGCCGATTTCTGCAAGGTCCTTTATTACCGCTTCAAAATCAGCCCAATTGTTCAGTCCAACATCAATATCAATAATGGGCTTAGCCTTCATTCCGGGAATTGAAGTGCTGCCAACGTGCTGTACCTGGCAGGGCATTGTAAGCACCTTCTGCAACTCAGTTTTTATCCTCAAAAAATCATCCGGCCACTTTTTATCATATTCAACTACAACAATACTCATATTTTTATTATTTCATATAAATTACAAATAAACAATTTCCTATAAAAAAAAACTTGACAGATATATCACACTGCGATATATTGTATCTAACTTCGCTATAGCGAGGTGCGATATATCGAGATGCAATGCTAAGAGTGGACTTCGGCCTGCTCGCTTATTAAGGAGTTGAAATGGATGCAAAAATTAAGCGTGTTTATGTTCCAATGACAGAAACCGGTTTTTACATTCTCTTTTGCCTTCAGGAAGAAATGCACGGCTACAATATAACTCAAAAGGTAAAAGAAATGACTGAAGGTCAGGTAGAAATTGGACCGGGCACAATGTATGGAACATTAGGAAAAATGGAAAAGGATGGTTTGATTGAGTTTGTTCGTGAAGAAGAAAAACGAAAGCTTTACAAAATCACTTCAGTTGGCCAGGAAGTTCTTCAGCTGGAAATAGAACGAATCAAAAGACTTTATAGAAATATTGGAGGAAAATAAAATGAAAAACACAAAGACACTTTTTAGATTTTATACACTTTTTGAATATGAAGAAGAACAGTCTTTTCTTGAAAAACAACACAAGAACGGCTGGAAAGTTGTAAGCTTTAAGCTCCCTGGTTTATACAAGTTTGAAAAATGTGAACCGGAAGATATGACATACAGAATTGATTTTACAAATGAGAACGGCTCAAAGAATCCTGAGTATCGTCAGATGTTTGCTGATAACGGCTGGGAATTCTTGTGGTCGGTAAACGGCTTTTCAATTTTTAGAAAACCACTTGCTGCAAATAATACTGGTAATAGCAACGAGATTTTTTCTGATAATTCTTCAAAGTTACAGATGCTTCAGAAGATTCAGCAGCGCAGACTCCTGCCCCTCATTACAATTTTCCTTTGTGCGGTAATCCCGAACTTTATTAAAGGAATTCATGGTGACTTTGGAAGCGCTACGGGAGATTATGTGATTACTGCTTTCTTTGCTTTAATGTTTATTCTCTACACTTATGTTTTTATAAAGAGCTTTGTGAAAATCAGAAAACTTAAGGAAAGACTTGAATAAACATATTTATTAAACTTCAAAGCACCTTACTCTGTGTCCCTCAGAAATCTTCGTAAACTCAGGAAGTTCTTTTTTACAACGTTCTGTTGCCTTTGGACAGCGATAAGCAAACGGACAGCAGTTTTCCTGCTGTAACGTTGTCTTTACTTCCTGATTTGAATTATTAAGAATACCCTGCGCTCCTTCAAAAAGAAGCTTTGTATATGGATGCAAGGCTGTCTTGTAAAGATCTGCAGCCGGGGCTTCTTCTACAAGATAGCCTCTGTACATTACTCCGATGTTGTCACAGAAATAGCAGGCAACTTTTAAGTCATGTGTAATAAAAATATAGCTGAGGTTTCGGGACTTTCGTAAATCCTGAAGCAACTTTAAAACCTGCCCCTGAATTGAAACGTCGAGGGCAGAAACAACTTCATCACAAATCAAAAGAGACGGATTCATTATAAGACCACGGGCAATGGAAATGCGCTGTCTCTGGCCGCCGCTGAATTCTGCCGGACGACGATCCAGGTCTTCCGGCAACAGGCCTACTTCTGTAATGATTTTTTCTGCAAGCTGGCGGGCGGCGGCTTTTCCTTGCCAGTGTGAAGAATATTTAAGACCTGTTGTGAGTACCTTGTAAACTGTAAGCCTTGGATTTAGAGAACGGGCTGGATCCTGGAAAATATATTTTACTTTTTCCCGATAAAGACGAAGCTGATTTTTTTTGTAAGCATCAACTTCAGCCGGTAAGTTCTGATCTGAATCAAAATATTTTATACTTCCGCTTGTTTGTTTGTAAAGCTGAATTAAGAGTCTTGCTGTGGTAGTTTTTCCACAGCCGGATTCTCCTGCAAGGCCATAAGTAGTTCCGCGTTTGATTGAAAAGGAAACATCATTTACCGCATAAACATTATGTTTATTTTTTGCAAAAAAGCCTGCTTCCAGATTGAAGTTTTTTGAAAGATTATTTACTTCGATAATATTTTCATTTTCCATTAGTTTTCTTCTCCTTCTTCGTCTGTGTAGTGACTTCCAAATTCTATAAGTGAAGAAACAAGTTTTTTTGTATAATCCTGCTGAGGATTTTTTATAATCTCTTCTGGATTTCCTGTCTCAATAATCTGTCCCTGATACATAACGGCAATGCGGTCTGAAATCTGGGCAACAAGATTTATGTTGTGACTGATAAAGATGATGGAAAGATTTCTTTCTTTCTGAAGTTTTAAGAGCAGAGATATAATCTGTGCCTGGATAGTTACGTCCAGGGCGGTTGTCGGCTCATCTGCAATCAAAAGCTGGCAGTTCTGGGCAAGTGCAAGGGCAATACCGATTCTCTGAAGCTGACCTCCGGAAAATTGATGCGGGTATGATTTTAAACGGCTCTCTGGCTCAGGAATTCCAACCTGGGTAAGAAGGTCGATTGTTTTTTTGTCTGCATCTTCTCGTGTGATTTTTGGTTCGAGGATTCTGAAGGTTTCAAAGAAGATGCTTCCTACATTCTGAAGCGGATCATAAGAGCGGCCCGGTTCCTGGAAGATAAGGGCAATTTTCTGGCCGCGATATTCTCTCAGTTCTTTCTGGGAAAGTGTAAGAAGATCTTTTCCTTCATAATAAATGTGTCCGCTGCATTCTGCATTTTGCGGAAGCAGGCCCGGAATAGCTGTTGTAGAAACGGATTTACCGCTTCCTGACTCACCTACAATACCAAGGATTTCTCCCTTCTTTACTTCAAAGTTTACTCCGCGGCTGGCATGTACGGCAGTCCATTCTGTACCACGCAAAACGTGGAAGGTAACGTGCAGGTCTTGTACTGTGAGTAAGTTAGCGCTAACTGTAGTATCCGGGTTCTTAAGGGCGGAGCCCTTAGGAGA
>SFOB01000228.1 GCA_004554075.1 Treponema sp. | reverse complement strand
GAAGCTCTGGAAACAATGCAAGCTCTGGAAACAATGCAAGAGCCTTGCTTTATGAAGAAGTTGCAAATACTGTGTGGTTTGCTTCAAATGAATATAGATTCGATTTTCCAGAAGATAAAGATAAAAAGATTGTTTATTTAAATTATATGCCGGACGGTATTAATACGGAACGATGGATTCAGCTTACCGCAGAAGAAAACGGCATAACAAAAGCGAAGATTATTTATTCTACAAATATACGCGAAATAGGAAAAACTTCTGAAGTTTCTTTTTATAAAGAAAGCGATGGCAATGTTTACTTTGAATGCGATTTTCTTTCTTCAACAGGTATGCAGATTGCCGCGGATAACAGCGCTTCGTTTTTTGACTATGAAAAAGTTCCTGCATTAAAGTCTGATTACCTTTCAAATTTTGATGGAAAATATAAATTGAATAATAGAGGCTGGGAGTTGCAGATTGGCGCAAAACTTAGCATTTCTAAGGATGTAAGCCATTACTGGTTTGCAAATATTCTTGCCACAGAATACGATGAAAAAACAAAAACTTATGATTTGCTTTTGGCTCACACTTCTCAAAAAGGTGCGGCTGGTTCAACAAGTCCCGGAATAACTGGAAACGAGCCTTTTGTAACAAAGCAAGGTCTGTTTTGGAATCACTGCACCCTTACTGAAATTTCGGGGGGGGGATGGAATGTTAAGTGGTCTTCTGATTGGTACGACAGCCCTGCGGAAGCTTTGGATGCTGCTCTGGATATGGATGACACATTTAATGGTCCTACAGAAGCAAAGATGCACTACGTCTTTAATTTCTACTTTGGAGTGCCTGTTCAGTCAAAAGATAGCAGTTTGGAATATTGGACAGTGGAAAGAGGAGAGTGGATAGGCGACTATAAAGAGGATTCTGTTGTTGCAAAAACTTGGACCTGGGCTGAAATAAAAAGCCATATTCCTAGCTACACAATTCCAGAAGATAAAATTATGGATTACTGGTGGTATGGTTCGCCTAATTCATTTTATGTTAACAAAGATTCCTATGTTCATGAATTGAAATCTGGTTCTGCCGAATTGTCTTTGGAAAATTATGATATTTATCTTGCATTGAAAGATAAATTACCTGTAGGAAAAGAACTTCCTACAAATGGAACTTTTATTTCTTCAAAGGATAGTGGCAACCCTTTGCTTTTTGAAGGTTCTACTCTGAAGTATGGTTCCAATAGTTATATAGTCAAAGAGATTGTTCAATGGTCTTCTTCTGCAAATAATGAATGTTGGGCTTTGCTTCTTGACGATGGTATTTCTACTTATTGTGCTGCTTTTTATTGGTATACACATTATAAAGGAGAGTTACTTGACCCTGATTATATACATTGGTATCCGCCTAAGCTTTATTCTGGGGAACTTCCAGCTTCCACAAATTTTGGAATTATGAATTCTAGAATTAAGGATTATGAAAGGCAATAATTCATCTTATACAGCTCCGCAGTGAACTGTAAAATTTTAATACAATGGAGTTTTTTATGAAAAACACAAAATTTTCTTTTAACCGCGCTTGGTTGGTATTGACCGCGCTTTTGATGTCTGCACTTGTCGCAGTTTCTTTCACAAGCTGTAAATCAGATGACGACGATGATGATAGCATTCATTATTCTCTTTACCCCGTCGAGCTTTCCGCTGACGACCCCGTCAGCGGAGTGTATTCCACAACTGCATATAGTAATTATGGGGCTGAGATTGCTTTTATTTTGCGTCCTTCAATTGCTTACGCTACAGCAAGTTCATGTGCAGCTCTTAATTCTATTGATGGTTTAACTGAAAATTCTGATTATATTAAAAATCCTAATACCTATGATTCGGAAGTGAAATATCTTAACTTAAAATATTCAAACAAAGTTTCTGTTGTTTACAATCTTCTCTCTGGTGCAGATTCTTCTGATGGAATTTCTGATAGTGAATTGGATAAGCATTCTGGTGTAATTCTTTTTCAGGCAAAATATTCGCCGTATGGTACTCCAACCGTTGGTTGCTGGTATGGCGTAAAATTTCAGTTCCTTACAAAGAATGGTGAAATTCCAACTTCTTTAAATAAAGATTCTGTATTTAGTGACACAAAGATTTATATTGAAGGTGCTGCAGGAGATGCTTATAAAAACATAACAACTCTTGATGAGGCCGTTGAAAAATTTGCATTTAATAATGCGGATTGTTTTAACACAACTAATTGGACTTCTTCTTCATCTGGTGCAGACAAAACTGGCCGCGCAGTTTCTTCTTCTATTGTTCCAACTAAAAATGTTTTTTCTAAAGTAGAATAATTTTTTTCATCTTCGGGGCAAATCCCGAAGATGTCATTGATATGAAAAATCTGTTTGCTTTTCTCTTTGCTTTGTCTGCTTCTTTGTATTCCTTTTCTCAGGAACTGGAGCTTCCGGGCATTACAACAACAATTCACCGCGCAAAAAATCCAGAGCTTATCGTTCTGGACGAAGATGCTTTGTCTTCTTTTTCTTGTGCAGAACAGGCTTTGGAAAGCGTGGGCTTTGCATTTAAAAAAGAAAACAATGAGCTTACATTTCACGGCTATTGGAATTCTTCAATAAAAGTTTACATAAACAATGTTCTTGTGAATGATCCAAATACCGGCAAGTTTGATTTTTCAACTTTAGACTTTGCAACTGTAAAATCCATAAAAGTAAATCCTGCCACGGTAAACGGCTCTGTTGCAATTTACATA
>SFOB01000227.1 GCA_004554075.1 Treponema sp. | reverse complement strand
AATTCCTCTAAACTAAAAAGAAAAGAAAGCAATGAACCTAAATTCCTTGCTTCCCTTATGTCTTCATATTCCGCCTAAACTGAGCGCGGATTCCGAAAACACCTGAACAGTCATTCCGGATATATCTGAACATAATTCCGGGCAACTGAACATCGCTTACATTATTTAGTGTTATAGTTTCTTTCGTAGTCATTAACAACTGATTGCGAAAGGAGGCAAATATGCAAGACTACAACACTATCATTGGCACTATTCAGATGCGTCTGAATAAATGCCCAACCAGATCCGTAATGGATCGGTACAAAATCGGTTCAGGAACAGTAGCACTGATTATGAACCGATTTGAAGCCAGTGGACATTCATTTGATGAACTTCGAATGATGCCACCTAAGGACGTAGAAGATCTTTTCTATCCACAGACAAACCGGCAACGGAAAGATGTTCCTATGCCTGATTTTCAGGCTTATTTTGACA
Source organism: Treponema sp. (assembly GCA_004554075.1). GTDB lineage: Bacteria > Spirochaetota > Spirochaetia > Treponematales > Treponemataceae > Treponema_D. The sequence continues at coordinate 2,263 of SFOB01000227.1, read as the reverse complement.
GGATACATTCTCCAGGCAGCAAATCAAATTTGTCTTTCTGTTGGCTTGAGTACAAGGAGCAGAATCCCAATGGTTATGAAAAGTCTCAATTCTACGAGTATTACAATCGCTTTGTAAACCAAAACTATGGTGGCAGTCATATTTCTATGGCTGTTAACAGAGTTCCAGGCGAAAAGATGTACATTGACTGGGTTGGTGACCAGCCTGAACTTATGACCGATCCTGAAACAGGAGAAATGCAAAAGGTACATATTTTCACAACAACGCTTGGTGTAAGCAGTCTTATTTATGCTGAAGCATTTCCTGATGAGAAACTTCCGCATTTTATTGAAGGTTGCACACATGCAGTAACTTCATATGGAGCAGTGGCTAAATATTTTATCCCGGATAATCTTAGAACAGCTGTAACAAAACATACTAAAGATGAGTTGGTTTTACAGTCATCTTTTGCTGATCTTGAGGATTTCTATGGAACTATTGTGCTTCCACCACCAGCTAGAAAGCCAAAAGGAAAGCCCACTGTGGAGAATCATGTCAAATATCTCGAAACGCATCTAGTAGAGAAACTAAAAGAGGAAATATATACCTCTTACGAAGATTTGAATGTTGCTATCAAAAAAATAGTAGCGACTCTCAACTCTCGACCTTTTCAAGGTAAAAGTTTTTCAAGAAAAGATGCTTATGAGAAATATGACAAGCCATGTATGAACCCACTGCCAGGCGGAATATATACAACTTGTGATTACAAAGCAATTCTTAAAATACCTAATAATTACCACATCGAGTATGACAGTCACTACTACTCTGTATTCTACTCATACTGTGGTAAGCCCGCAATACTGAAAGCTACTCCATCTGAAATCAGGATATGCGATCAATATAACCGGTTGATATGTATTCATAGACGTTCCTATAAAGACTTCCCTCTATACATTACAGAGGATGAACATATGCCTGCGGAACACCTTTACTATAAGGAAGTCAATTCCAAAGATGGAAACTATTACAGGCGCTGGGCGTCCGTATTTGGACCATCAATGTCTGAACTCATTGACCGTATTCTTAAATCGGCCAAGCATGAGGAACAGGCATACAATTCATGTGCAGGTATCTTGCACAGAGTGAAATCAATACCTAAAGGTGTAGCTGAAGAAACAGCCCGTAAATGTATTGAAATTAACTCATGTAAATACTTCACATTCAAGCAAATGCTTAAGAAGATGGATACAGGGAAGTTACGTGAACTTCCTCCTGGAACGCTACCTTCTCATGAGAACATTCGTGGAAAAGACTATTACAAGTAAAGGAGACTAGCTATGGCATACAACTTCAAAAACTATATATACAATGACAAACTTTCTAAGGAGCAAAACCTGTTAATGGATAGGCTCTATAAACTTAGAATGTCCGGCATGGCTGAAACTTTTGAAAGACAGCTTCTTGATCCCAATCAGGGACTTAATTCATTTGAAGAACGCTTCTCTGATATCGTAAATAGCGAGTGGTCTCAGCGGGAAACAAAGAAGTTCAACAAGCTATTAAAGCAGGCTACTCTTAAGTATCCAGCTGCTGATTTGGATCAATCCATCTACGAACCAGAACGCCAGTTAAACACACATGTAATCGAGCGTCTGTCAGAAGGCACATGGATTGATGAATCAAACAACCTATTAATGACTGGTGGCGCCGGTGCTGGTAAAACATACATTGCTTGCGCGCTCTGCGTTACAGCATTGCATCAGATGCGAACTGTTAAATATATCAGATCAAGCTATCTGTTGCAGGAAGCAGATCATGCCAGGAAAGAAAACTCTTATTATGAGTATTCTAACAAGATGGCATCGTATGATCTTTTGGTAATAGATGACTTCGGTCTTATGGATCTTGATGTTGAAAAATGCAGAGACCTGCTTGAAGTCATCGAAGCCAGAGATAGCCGCAAGTCGACCATCATCATATCTCAGATACCTGTTGAAAAATGGTATCAGTTGTTTGGTGATAACACCTATGCCGATGCCTGTCTTAGCAGGATGACTGCTAAAGCATATAGACTGCATTTTCCTGGAAGTGACAGGCGTATAAGTAACAAATAGTTTCAATCAATCTGAACTACGTTCAGATTAAAGCGGAACAGCGCTCCGTTCCATTGGAACGGTTGCGCAGGTTTCGCGGAATATGCATTCAAATCATCCAATATCTGCTGTAACGCTTTCTTTTCTTCTGTTGTTGCCCGTTTCATCTGTTTTATTAATTGTTCTCTCTG
>SFOB01000226.1 GCA_004554075.1 Treponema sp. | reverse complement strand
AATATTAAAACTTTTAAACGATGAGCGCCCTATTATTGCATTGCTACCCGGAAGCAGACGCCAAGAGATAAAAGATTGTCTGCCAAAAATGTGCGCAGCTGCCTGATCGTTAATGATCACTAAAACATGAGGGCTTACACCATAAGTATATTCCATAATCTCTTTAGCATCTTGATAAGGATTATCAGTCATATAAATGTTATGAAGAGTATGACCATTTGCATTATGTGAACTTCCCGGATAAATCCAAGTAAAACCTCCATTTATACTCCATAAAGCAGCCATATCTACTCCGGGAATTCCTCCTTCAGTATCGTCTTGAGCTAAAATCAAAATACCGGAAAATGCAGTTATCGCTAAAAACAAAACAACGACAACAGCAATGATACCTACAGCTTTTTTTAATGTAGTTGCCATTTTATCACCACCATAATTCATCAAATTGAAAACGTCAATTGATAAAAATGAATTTCTTATAATTTTGCTATTATATTTGCTATAAGATGTTTTTACATCTAATTATTATTATAACACATTTTTAATATATAAACTTTTTGCATATAGAACAATAAAAATAAGTGAAAATAGCAATTATAAGAAGAAATCATTAAAATAAAGAAAATTAAAGTTAAAAAATAATAAGAGATAAAAAAAGAATAAAAAAATTAGAAAAATTAAGAGATTAGTTATGACTTGGATTAGACAAAGCCATAGAGTCAGCAGATACTTTACTGGTTACAGCACCACTGATTTCTCTCATTTTCTTAATTAACCTTTCCTTTTTGCTACCATTGATTAAGATATTTTCTAAAACATCCCCAATGGTTTCAATAGGAATGATTTCAATCATGTCTTCATACTTTTTCTCAAGCATTACGTCATCCATATTGGATTTAGGAAGTAAAACTTTCTTAATACCTGCTTCTGCTGCTGCTTCAATCTTAGCAGTAGCTCCACCAATAGGCATTACATCTCCACGAACACTTAAGGAACCTGTGAGTGCGACAGATTGGTCAATAGGAATTCCTTCAACAGCAGAGATTACAGCTGCAGTTATTGAAACACTTGCACTGTCCCCTTCAACCCCATCATAACTTTGAAGGAATTGAACGTGAATATCGTGGTTGGAAATGTCAACTTGAGTGTATTTCTTAATGATTGCACTTACATTTTGAACTGAATCCAATGCAATTTCTCCAAGCTTACCAGTTACAATGATTTTACCTTCATTCTTACTGTTTGCAGGAGCCATTTCAGCAGCGATTGGCATGACAATACCGCTCCTATCACCCATAACAGCCAAACCATTAACCATACCGATTTTTCCACCTGATGAATGGAATACACTGTATTCTTTTCTTTGTACGATGGACCTGTCAACAATTTGCTGTTCTAAGGTTCTTGCAAATCTTTTTGCGGTTACAACATGCTCAGCAGTTACTAAATCTGCACCTTCTTCAATGGCTACATCTCCAGAGGAACGTACTAAACCACCTAACTCCCTTAATCTAAGAGTCAATGCGTTTTTTCTGCCTGCTCTACGTTTAGCTTCCAAAATGATTTCATCAAGCGCATCAGTAGCAAAGTGTGGAATTCTTCCATCATTTTTGACTTCCTGAGCTACGAATTGGACAAGCTTTCTTCTGTTTTCTTCAGTATCTTCCATATAATCTTTCATGAATACTTCATAACCGTATCCTCTGATTCTTGAACGCATTGCAATGTGCATACCTTCGAGAACTTGAATGTTACCTGAAGCTACAAGAACAAAATCACAAGGAACCGCTTGAGAACGAACCATTGCACCACTGCTGTTTTCACTTTGACCAGTGATTGCATATTTTTTCTCTTGCATTGCAGATAAAAGCTCTTGTTGAGTTTTCATGCTCATTGTACCAATTTCGTCAATGTATAAAACCCCTTTGTGTGCCTTATGGATCATACCACTTTCAACACGCTCGTGTGCAGGAGTTCCAAGACCCCCGGATTGGTAAGGGTCGTGCCTTACATCACCAAGCAATGCACCTGCATGAGCTCCAGTAGCATCCATGAATGGAGCAAATCTTTTATCTCCATTGTTCACTAACAATTTGGGTGCACTATTGGAAACTCTAGGCTTGATTTGCATTGAAATGAATATAACAAGAAGTGCAGCAATAATAGCTTCAAATATTCTTTGATACATCAATCCAAGAACGAAAATGGCTGCAGTGACGAACATGGTAATCATCATCTTTTTCTCATCACCGCTTTTGGCATTAGCCTTGTTTGCCTTAACTATCTTTTTACCTTGACCTGCTGGCACGGTTCTAATCAATGGATAATTGCTGTCTTCCAGATTTGGATAAACCAAAACATCCTGAAGCACTTCAGGAGGCAATAATTCAGCCATACCTTTAGCTAACATTGACTTACCTACACCAGGGTCTCCTATAAGAAGAACATTTCTTCTTTGTTTTGCTGCCTTTTTAATAGTCTCAACAGACTCTTCATGACCAATAACCTGATCAATAAGCAAAGGAGGCACTTCTATATCAGCAGTGTTTGAAATTGAATCATAATCAAGCATAGGTTTGATTCTGCGATTTCCTTCATCATCTTCAACAAATTCGACTTCAAGGGAATCCTTATTTTCTACCTTGGTTTCTGCAATTTCTTCAACTGCATCAGCATCAGCAACTTTATCAGTTTCTTCAGTTTCATCAATTATATTGTCTTCTACAGGGGAGTCTACGATT
>SFOB01000225.1 GCA_004554075.1 Treponema sp. | reverse complement strand
GCAGTAGATTGCAGCAGGCGATTACGGAATCCCAGAATAAACAGAAGTTATATTTGGAAACAGAAGATGTTGCAGTTCCTGAAAGCAAGGGGCTTAGCTGTAAGACTGTGGTTTCAACAAAGAGAAGTTTTGAAGCAGCTTCTGCTTATGCAAGAGCAGGTAAGAAGGTTGCGGTACTTAATTTCGCATCGTCTACAAATCCTGGTGGTGGTGTAACATATGGAAGCTCTGCTCAGGAGGAGTGCCTTTGCAGATGCAGTACGTTGTATCCTTGTCTGGATATTGATATGATGTGGAATAAGTTTTATAAGCCTCATCGCAAGGCAGGAGATCCACTTTATAATGATGACTGTTTATATACTCCCGGAGTGGTTGTATTTAAGAGCGATATTTCATTTCCGGAGAGAATGGAGGAAAAGGACTGGTACCAGGTAGATGTAATCACCTGTGCCGCACCTAATCTAAGAAATATGCCAAGTAACTTAATGAATCCTTTTACAGGAAATGTTCCGGCGGATATTGAAGATGATGGGTTATATGAATTGCATCTACAGAGATTAGAGAGAGTATTTAGAGTGGCAGCAGCAAACGGTGCAGAAGTTCTTATCTTAGGAGCTTTCGGATGTGGAGCTTTTTGTAATCCACCAGCAGTTGTTGCTAGAGCCTTCAAAGCGGTACAGGAGAAATATGCTTCTTATTTTGAGACAATTGAGTATGCAGTATTCTGCGGTGGTCATGAAACTCGGAATTATGATGCCTTCTGTGAAGTGTTTGGAGCAGAAAAGAAATATGATCTAAGCAGATTTCTTGAAGCTCATGAAAAGGACTATCAGAGAGCACTGCAGGAAGTGAAGGCAGGATATAAGCGAACACACTGGATGTGGTATATCTTTCCACAGATTCTTGGTCTGGGGCATAGTAGAACAGCGGTATTTTATTCAATATCAGATATAGGAGAAGCTAAGGCATATTTGAAGGATGATATTCTTGGCACTCATACTATAGAATTATGCGAAGCACTTTTAGCATTAGAGACGAATGATGCTGTAGAAGTATTTGACTGGCCAGATGATATGAAGTTGAAATCCTGCATGACTTTATTTGAAATGGCGGATCCGGAGCAGGAATTATTTGGAGCAGTGCTGGATAAGTTCTATAGTGGGGAAAGAGATGAGAATACCATCAAGCTTTTAAAGAAAAAGAAATAATTTTTTCTAATACCCCATTACCTGGGTAATTAGACTTTTATTCTCTCCTTGTAGCCGAGAGGAGTCAGACGGACACGGATGTAATAAAGTGCATTGAATGTGTCCATGGCTCACCAGATGAGTGAACAGGAGGAATGAAAGATGGCACATAAAAGAGCAGAGGTACCGGAGCTTGAGAAGATGCTCCAATATGGAAGAAAGAAATTTGTCAGATACGATGAGGGAGCTAAGCTTTATTCGATGGGCTTGCATACTTTACAGAATCTGGCAAAGGATGCAGGAGCTATCTACCGTATTAAACGAGTGGTACTTGTTAATACAGATATTATTGATGAGTATTTGGAGAATTTCAAAGAGAAGTAGGTCGGATAGGGAATTAAGCCGACGCTCTAAAGTTTTTGAAATAGCACTTGACTAAAAGGTAACCTTTTACTATAATAAAAACCTAAAGATGGAGGTTTGAAGAGATGCCAAGAATGGGTAGACCGAAGGTTGACGATCTCAGAGAATTCAGGGTAAACCTCAGATTATCAACTGAAGAAAAAGCCTTATTAGAGGCATATGCTGAGAAACATCATCTGAAGAAAACACAGGTGTTCATGAAGGGTTTTTATGAACTGTTAGAGCAGGACAGAGAATCCGGAGAGAACAAATAAGAGAGTCGGCTGTTCCTTATCTGCGCGTAAGCAACGAGGAAAGTGTGATGTTTACAGCAACATTTGACGAGTGCACGCGACCGAAGAAATTTATTTCTGAAGGAAGAGTGGTATTAAAGATGGAGGTGTTGCTGATGTGTGATGTAAAAAAATACAGTGACATATTTGAAGAAATCAAAAAGCTAAATCCTGATGATACCCTGCAACTTGTTTTAGAATCTAAAACGGAGGAAGAAAAGAGCTTTTATGAAATGATAGGCGATTTCTTGCTTCAAACAAAACAAAAAGATTCTATTGCAAGGAACGTATTCTGATGAAGATATCGAGAGAAGATATGTTGAGACTTTAGAAATTCTAAAAGTTGTGTTGCCACAATGTGATTTAGCAGCGATTTATGATAACACAGAGGGCTTTAGACGATTTGCAATTTATAAAAATGGAAAATGCATGAGAAAGTCTAGTCGAATTCCTAAGTGGTATCAGGATGTAGAAAAAGAATAATTTACAAACTATAAATCAGTCCGTCCGTGATACACTCCTCGCTATTACAAATCTTCCGCCAAGGGCAATGATGGGACATGCTTGATAACCGCATCCCGGCCGGTGCAAAGATGTATTGATTCAGAAAACAAGTATTTTCTAATCTGAATAATAATATAATGATTAAATAAAATAGGAATGTTTAATGCCACAAATCAAGAATTCTTGGTTTGTGGCATTATTAATATGTATTTTGTAAGACTAACTATTAAAACTTGACTTTTAATAGTTAGTCTTAAGAATCAGAGAATGCAGAAAAAGATGGGATATTCACAGGAGACTTTGGCTGCCATGTTATTTATGAAGAAAACCACCATCTGTAAATACGAGAAGGATTT
>SFOB01000224.1 GCA_004554075.1 Treponema sp. | reverse complement strand
GTTTGGGGCAGGTATTTTTCACGGAAGCAACTGGGCTTTTTTGAACTCACACTATTGTTACGTGAGCATATAGAATTTTTTATTTCAACAATTTCTCTACAGTCTCGGCAGCTTCTTTGAGTTCCGGAATATCCAGGCTCTCAATATCCCCTGCATCAACTGCACGGCTTGTTTCTTCCTGCATAGGAATACGTGCCAGAACCGGGATATTAAAGGTCTTTGCAATCTCATCGATATTGCTCTTACCGAATACAGTAATTTCTTTACCGCAGTCAGGGCACTTTACATAGCTCATGTTTTCTACGATTCCAAGAATAGGAATGTTCATCATATTAGCCATGTTTACAGCCTTTTCTACAATAACGCGAACAAGCTGCTGTGGTGAGCTTACAACAATAATTCCATCCAGAGGAAGTGACTGGAAAACTGTAAGCGGTACGTCGCCGGTTCCTGGTGGCATATCCACGAACATAAAATCTACATCCTTCCATATTACATCTGTCCAGAACTGCTTTACAGCACCTGCAATTACAGGGCCACGCCAGATTACAGGGTCATTTTCATTCTGAAGCAAAAAGTTCATAGACATAAGCTGAATGCCAGAATCAGTTACAACAGGAGTGAGGGCATCTTCTCCGTCAACAGCCTGGGCACGCTCGTCGCCAACGCCAAAGCTTTCCGGAATAGAAGGACCTGTAATATCAGCATCCAGAATAGCGGAACGGAATCCGTCTTTATTTACTTTTGCAGCAAGCAGGCTTGTTACCAGCGATTTACCAACACCGCCTTTACCACTAACAATACCAATAACTTTCTTTACCTTGCTGTCTTTGTGCAAATTAACATGAAAATCTCTCTTTTCGCATTTCTCTCCACAAGAATCGCAATTATGTGTGCATTCAGCCATTTTTATACCTCAATTTAAATATAATTATATAGTGCGTAAAAGGCAAGCATAAAAAATTGAGGGGCTTCCGCTGCACCGATCGCAAAACTGCGGGCGAGCTGGTTTTTGTGTAAGAATCCTGCGGTTTTTGCAAGCAAAAATCCTCGGATTCTTTTCATGGCTAAGCGCCAAATACCCCTCGATGCAGTTTTGCATCGGTTCCGCTCACGCCCCTCAATTTTTTATCCGTGTCCCTAAATAATTATATTTAATTTGAGTTACTATTAACAAGAACAAGAAAAATAAGTATAATTTCAGAAATACATTATTCTTAAAAATGAGGTATAAAAATGACTTCACAGACAATTGCGATGATTATTGCTTTTGTGCTTTACCTTGGCATGATGGTTTTTGTAGGTATCCGCAGCGCAAAAAACAATAATTCGGCATCTGACTTCTTTCTTGGTGGAAGAAAAGTTGGTCCTTGGGTAACTGCCCTTTCTGCAGAGGCATCTGACTCTTCTGCATGGCTTTTGATGGGTCTTCCAGGACTCTGTTATCTTGGTGGTTTTAAAGAAACCTTCTGGACAGCCATTGGACTTATTGCAGGAACTTATCTTGCATGGCTTTTTATTGCTAAGCCTCTGCGCAAATGTTCAATTACTTATAAAGATTCAATCACAATTCCTGAATTCCTTTCTAACCGTTTCAACGATAAATCACACGTTCTTTCTATTGTATCTGTATTCTTTATTGTTGTTTTCTTTACTATTTATACAGCATCAGGTTTTGTTGCCTGCGCTAAGCTCTTCAACTCTGTTTTCGGTCTCAGCTGGAATGCAGGTCTTTTAATCGGTTTTGTAATCATTCTTTCTTATACAATCCTCGGTGGTTACCGCGCTGTTTGTACAACAGACTTTATTCAGGGCAGCTTGATTTTCATCGCCTTTGTAATTTCTGGAGTAGTAATTATTATAAGCCTTGGCGGCTTTGGTAATGCTGTAAATCAGGTTCATAGCTTTACAGAACGCGCTACAAGCGGAGAGTTTGGTGCTGCAATGCTCAAGGCATTCACAGGAAACAAAACTTTCGGTGCAATGTCTGCAGTATCAGCCTTTGCATGGTGTCTTGGCTACTTTGGTATGCCACACATCATTGTTCGCTTTATGGGCTGCCGTTCTAACAAAGAAATTACAACTGCACGCCGCGTAGGAATCATCTGGATGATTATTTCTTACATCGGTGCAATTCTTATTGGTACACTCGGAACTGCATATCTTTTGAACAAGGGGATTCTTCTTGGTGCAAATGCTTCTGAAGTAACAACAGAAGGGCTTAAGGTACTCGGTGCCGGAACTCAGGAAGCAGTATTCAGCCACACAATGCAGAAAATGTTCCCTGCTTTTATTGCAGGTCTCTTCCTCTGTGGCATTCTTGCTGCTGCAATGTCTACTGCAGACTCTCAGCTTCTTTCAGCTTCATCAGCTATCGGACAGGATATTTACAAGGGACTTATTAAAAAAGATGCAGACGACAAGAAGGTTCTCCTTGTAAGCCGTATTTCTGTATTCGTAATTGCTATTCTCGGCCTTGTACTTGCACTTAATCCAAACAGCTCAATCTTTGGTCTTGTATCATTTGCATGGTCTGGATTTGGTGGAACATTTGGTCCTCTTATTCTTCTTGCCCTCTACTGGAAGCGCACAACTGCACCTGGGGCCGTTGCAGGTCTTATCTGCGGTGGTGTAACAGACGTAGTATGGCACTATCTCCACGGCGGAATCTTCGACGTATACGAGATTCTCCCAGCCTTCATCGTTTGTCTGATTGTAACAGTAGTAGTTTCTCTTCTTACAAAGCAGG
>SFOB01000223.1 GCA_004554075.1 Treponema sp. | reverse complement strand
GTCTCATTGTATATCCATCAAAACCATTTTTTAAACGATCTTTTTCAACATCCCTATCAACAAAAGATCTTATATGCTTTCTGTTAACAGTATTAGTAATAAGTTTTTTATCATCAACATCTTTAAAGAAATCATCAGAAAATTTAAAACTTTTAAGTGTTAAATTAGTTGTAAATCTTTTTTGCAATAACACAAAAATATTAATAACTTCTTTTCTATCAAGATCTTTCATCTGGCTGCATAAATAATCAATAAATGGATTATTAATATAAGTAGTTACAATTCCTTCTTGAACACATAATATTTCTAAAGTACTTTGAATTCTTTCTTGAACAATAGTATAATCCTTATCTAAATCTATAACATGCAAAGAATTATTAACACTTTGAGCATCGCCTCTTCTTTGATTAAAATAAAAAAGGCATGATGCAGCTAATCCGGGATTTTTTCTAAGCTCGTCATAAATTTCTTCTTCATCACTTCTTAAAGTAGCAATCTTATCAATAATAACTTTTCTTAAATTTTTATAATTAGGATCATCTTTTTTATTAGAATCTAAATCAACTAATTCTTTATATACATCAAATATTTTAAAACTTATTTCAGCTAGTCTATTTAATATAACCTCAACCATATAAACCTCCCAAAGTTTCTATATATAATACCATATACTCTTAAAAATTTAAATAAAAAAAGCCACATAAGTGGTTTTTTCTATCTGTTGTAATATTCAACAATTAAAGATTCATTAATATCAGCATTAAGTTCGCTTCTTTCAGGATATCTTAAATAAGTACCTGTCATCTTCTTATCGTCAAATTCTACAAAAGCAGGACGATTTAAAGTATTTTCTAAAGCTTGTTTCATAGCTGGATGATTTAAAGATTTTTCTTTAACAGAAATTACAGAACCAGGTTTAACTGTATAAGAAGGAATATCAACACCTTCACCATTAACAGTAATATGACCATGGTTAACTAATTGTCTAGCTCCACGTCTAGTAGAAGCAAGTCCCATACGATAAACAACATTGTCAAGTCTACTTTCTAATAATCTTAGTAAGTTTTCACCAGCAATACCTTTCATCTTAGAAGCTCTTTCAAAAGTACGAGCAAATTGTTTTTCAGTTAAACCATACATGTATCTTACTTTTTGTTTTTCTTCTAATTGGATACCATATTCACTTAATTTTTTTCTTCTACTTGTTCCGTGAATTCCAGGAGCATAAGGACGTCTAGCTAATTCTTTTCCATTTTCTAAAACAGAAAATCCTAATCTACGAGCTTTCTTATAAACTGGACTGTCAGCAGGCTTCCACAGAGGACGGCGGTATAATTCTGCGCCATGCGAGGCACCCGCTGCTCGACAAGGCGAAGGCTGTGCCGATCGATCTTGAGCTTGGCAGACAGTATGACACGCTTGTCATAACCGGTCCAAATACCGGCGGAAAAACCGTATCGCTCAAGACCATAGGTCTGCTTGCGGCGATGAATCAATGCGGCCTGCATATTCCGGCTGCTGACGGGTGCAATCTGCCAGTGTTCGGGAAGATACTTGCCGATATAGGCGACGAGCAGAGCATTGAGCAGAATCTGTCCACCTTTTCAGCGCATATGACAAATATCGTGGAAATACTCGACGAGTGCGACGGAAATTCGCTGCTGCTCTTTGATGAGCTTGGGGCCGGAACCGACCCCACGGAAGGCGCGGCGCTTGCCATTTCGATAATCGAATATGCGCGGCGGCGCGGCGCGATGATCGCGGCGACCACCCATTATGCCGAACTCAAGATATATGCCACGAATGAAAAGAGCGTACAGAATGCATCATGCGAATTTGACGTGGAGACTTTGAGACCTACATACAGGCTTCTTGTAGGCATCCCCGGCAAATCAAATGCCTTTGCGATCTCCGGACGTCTCGGTCTGAACAGCGCTATAATAGACGATGCGAAAAGCAGGATAAATTCGGATAGCGTAAGCTTTGAAGCGACAATTGAAAAGCTTGAGCAGACGAGACGTATGCTTGAAAAAGACAGGGACGAGGCGGCAAAAAAACTCAGAGAAGCCGAGCAGAACGCGAAAAAGGCGGCGCTTCTCAGGGCGGAGCTTGAGGTAAGGCTTGAAAAGGCCGATATCAAATCCAGGCGGGAAGCGGAGCGCATTATAAGCGAGGCGAGAGCAACGGCAGAGGAGGTTTTTGCACAGCTTGACAATATGCGCAGGGCTTCAAACGAGCAGGAAAACATCCGGCAGGTAAACGAGGCGCGTTCCGAGCTGAGAAGACGCCTGAACGTCCATGAGCAATCGCTGCGGGAAAGCACGGAAAACGAAAATGACGAAAAATCTTCAAGACCTATAAAAGTCGGAGATACGGTTAAAATAAAATCCATGGGCGTTACCGCCGAGGTCGTGGCTGTATCGGAGGACAGGACGCTTTCTCTGCGTGCGGGCATCATGAACGTGTCAGCCGGGGAGGATGATGTTCTTCTTGTCGAAAGCAGTACCCGTCCTCAGAAGAAAAAGCCGGTGCAGGGAACGACGGTCTCGCTCAGAGCGTCCGTAATGCCCGAGATTGACCTGAGAGGAATGGAAACGGTGGAGGCGGTCATAGCGGCGGAACGCTATATAGACAGCGCAGTTATGGCAAAGCTGCAAACCGTCACGATAATCCACGGAAAAGGAACGGGTGCGCTGAGAACGGCCGTGCAGCAGATGCTCAGGCAGAATAAGGCCGTCAGAAGTTTTCGCCTCG
>SFOB01000222.1 GCA_004554075.1 Treponema sp. | reverse complement strand
AAAGCACTCACAGAAGCTGAAGCTGCTTATAATAATGCAATGGCTGATAAGAAAGCTGCAGATGAGGCATGGGCTGCCATTACTGATGAAGGGCTTAAGGCTGTTGCTGAGGCACAATACAAATGTGACATGACAAAATCATGTGACTGGGCAGAAAATGGTGCTCTCAATACATTATTTGAAAAAGTTGTTAAGTACTATTATGTTGAGAATAAGCTTCTCGCCAAAGGAGATAAACTTGTTGACGGTGTAGGTGTAAATGTAGAGTTTGAACATCGTTCGAACCCAGACTTAAATAACTATTTCGTAGTAACATATCAGGTTGAGAAGCCAGATGGTACAGTTGAAAATGTTACAAAGTATCTTAACTTCAAAGCAGGAGATAAGAATAAAACTAAGAACGCGCTTATTATCTTTGAAAGGTCAGATGAGATTGTATTTAATGAAGGAACAGATACACAGTTTACAGCATTAAAGACAGATCTTTCATTTAATGATCATGGTGAGGCAGATTACCAGACAGAAGATGGAAAAGACTACAAGATTGTAAATGTTGATGGTGAATATTTTGCATTAGAGATTTCTGATGGAATTATAGCTGATGGTAATACTACAACATACTATTCTGAAGAAGATGGATACACTAAAAACGAAGTAAAGGATTACCATTATGAAGTAATCGAAGAAAATGGTAAGAAGAGCCTTGCAAAGGTAGTTACAGGAGATGCAGTTAAGCTTGTCATCCGTGATAAAGACACAATGGACAAGGTCGGCGATACCGAGGTCGAGAATTACTATGATTGGAATGATGCAAATGAACTATTAGAGTCAATTCAGAATCAGCCTGGGTATGAAGCATACGAAGGCAAGGATGGGCTCCGAGTTACATGGAGACCTTGCAAGGAAACATCAAAATATGAAAGCGCTATTTTTGATGAAGAAGGAAATCTTATTGTAAAAGACAGTAAATTATATGATACTAAAGAAGCTGCTATAGCTGCGTGTGTTGAGTGGGCTAGACAAAAGGAAAATTACAAAAACATTTTCCCTACATCGGGTGATGAGGATCGTGTCAAATCAGTAGATATGGAAGCAGTTATGGTGAAGACTGGTGAGGAGACCATTACTGAAACAGTAGTTAGTGGGTTTGATGATTCGGACGCAAAAAAAATATTTAATCGTGAACAAGAAGCTCAGGATGCGATTGATTCAATTGGTACTGAACTAAAGGGCATTGATATTGATAAGAGTGGTCTTAAGGTTGTTTCAGAGGCAGATGGATATATTGCAGAGCAGGAGTGTAAGCTTACATTTACTACTAAGGTTGATCTTTCTGGAGTTAGAGTAACTGTACCAACAACACTATCCGACGACCTGAAGGCAATATTTGGAAATGATAAAAATGCAAGCAGTAAGGCTATTTCAGCATTAAAAAATCTATTTACTACTGATGAAGATTTAAAGACTAAACTTGGTGGATATACTATAGATAGAATTTCTGTTGCTGTAAATAATCTTGAGGACGATGACACGTATATTTCTGGCGGTACTGAAACAAGAGAAATTACGGATGGCGCAGTATATATTACTTACTCAAAGAGTATTAAAGTAATTTCTGAAGAAAAGGAGAGCGAAGCAGAGGCCATTTCTGATGCTAATGCAAAGTATGACAATATAAGCGTAGAAAGAGATTCTGTTATTGATTCTGAAATCGCTAGTTGGACAAAGAATAAGCTCTCAAGTTATAGTGGTACTGCTAATGGATGGTTTAGAGACCATAAGGTATTTACTGAGGGAGCTGCTCAGGGCTGGAACACAGGAGTAAAGAATACTATATTTGGTGATATAAAGTATAAATATTGGGACTACAATCTTGACACCAGCATTAAGGATAAAACAGCATCAGCTGTAAAAGATAAAGATAAAAAAACTAAAGAAGGTGATGCAAGTACATCAGTTGCTTCATACAAATACTCATATGAGGGAACATATTCATATCAGCAGGATATTAATAAGTATTATTATACTGCTGAATGGACTTCACCAATGAGAATGGTAATTGGTAAGTATGATGTAAGAACTAGTGATACTGAACTTTCTAGAACAGTATATGGTGCCGGCAATGCTACAGTTAATATTAACGCATCAAATGCCCTTTATGACAGGTTTGCAAAGGATTCTTCAAAGACAGACGGATTATTCTTTACTTATGGAAAGAACGAGGATAAAGGATACAAGGCTTGGCTTGATAATTCAGTGACTCTTTACAAGAATGTTAAGGATGCTGAAAATGCTTTTGAAGAGAAATCAGATTCTTATAAAGCTAAACAGGGCGAATTGAATAATGCTTATGCATTGTTTAATAAAGCTAACAACCTTACGAAAGAGCAGAGAACTGCTATGGAAAAGGCTTATGCATATAAGACAGCTCTCGATGCACTTGGTGCACAGAAAGAAGCTGCTGATAATGCAAAAAAGGCTCTTGAGGAAGCAAAGGCTAATCTTATTGCCCTCAACAAAGCTTTTGATTCAGAATACATGACAGAAGTTGACGTTGCTGAGATTAATGAGGACGGTACTGTTAGCGTATCGAAGAAGAAAGTATCAAAGCTTTCACTTTATGAAGAGGAAGTTAAAAAAGCTGAGGAAGCTTATGAGAAAGCACTTAAAGACCTTTCGAATCTTTTGGATAGAGTTATTGAGCTTGAAGGTTCATACAATGATGCGGTTATCAGACTTACTCCGGCTCCTGCAACAGGTGGTGAGGAAACTTCACCAGCAGGTGGTGG
>SFOB01000221.1 GCA_004554075.1 Treponema sp. | reverse complement strand
GCCGTAAATGTAAAAGAAGATGATACCAGATGGTATCCGGGATACGAAGTGCGCGGAGAAGGAATATTTATTGAGTTTGATGAAGATGCAATAGATGCATGGAGAAACAATAACGAAAAGATTGCAAACAGGGTTAAGCTGCTAAATGATAACTATAGGAAATCCTATTATGGGTCATTAAAAGACAGGGAAATTACCGCAAAGTTTTTATTGCTTCATACATTATCGCATTTGTTAATGAAACAACTTAGCTTTGAGTGCGGATACAGCATAGCGTCTTTAAAAGAAAGAATTTATTGCAGTGAACCTTCGCAGGGCAGAAATATGTCAGGAGTTTTTATATATACGGCAAGCGGTGATTCTGAAGGAACTATGGGCGGCTTGGTAAGACAGGGAAGAGCGGATGTGTTCCCAGGGATATTCCGAAAGGCTATTGATGCGGCTATTACTTGTTCCAATGATCCAGTATGCAGTCTGAGTCAAGGGCAAGGAAGAGACTCATTGAACCTTGCGGCTTGTTATTCATGTACTTTGGTTCCTGAAACCAGCTGTGAAGAGTTTAATGTTTTTTTGGACAGAGGCTTGGTAATAGGAACATTTGAGGATCCTGAGATTGGATTCTATTCCTCGTATATCGGAACTAAAACTAAGTGGAAGGCACCGGTAAAGAAAGAAAATAAAAAGAAGGAAACAAATCTATCGCGTCAATGTGTTGTTACAGATTTTGGTATGGATTTGTCCGGCTCTGACTATTCAGCTATCTGGAAGAATATTTTACAATTTGCCGAAAATGATTATGAAAAGCAGCTGT
Source organism: Treponema sp. (assembly GCA_004554075.1). GTDB lineage: Bacteria > Spirochaetota > Spirochaetia > Treponematales > Treponemataceae > Treponema_D. The sequence continues at coordinate 2,434 of SFOB01000221.1, read as the reverse complement.
TAGGAAGTTTGATAGAAAATGTCGAAGCGTTTGATGGCCTTGAAAAGCCACGTAGCGGCGCAACATTTAGTGTTGCTGAAGATAGAAATCTTGATGTGGATTTGATTTGGCCCGACTCAAAGACAATGTATTTCTCATGTGAAAATGAAGAAGAATATAAAGTTGCCAAGACCGGAGATTGGAAATGCTTTTTTGCAGGTGACAAAACGGTAACATGGGAGATGATTAAGAACTGTATAAAGGAGAAGTAGAATATGGCTGTAATGATTCCGGAAGTGCCACGAGAATATGATCCGTTAAGCCTTGAAGGAGACATGTTTAAGGCTTTAAGCAGCTTGCCTGATGATTATTATGTAATTCATTCTTTCAAGAATGTTTTCGTTGAGGATAATGTGTTGCATGAAGGTGAGGCGGATTTTGTTGTTTTCAATCAGAATTACGGCATTATATGCATTGAGGCCAAGGCAGGACAGGTTAAGTATCAAGCCGGATGTTGGAAATACGCATCTGGCAGAATAATGAAACATGGGGGCCCGTATAATCAGGCATCTCAGAATAAGTGGGATTTGCTGCCAAGGATACAGATGAGTCCGTTGAAAGATCTGCAATATAGATGCAAGTTACTTCATGCGGTCTGGTTTCCGTCTATTTCAGAGAGTGATTTGTCAACGAACAGATTTCCGCCTGAATTTGACAGACATATAACCATGACCATGGAGGCATTGGAAAATCCACAAAAGTACATTGATTCAATATTTGCAATAGAACTCGAAAATAGTATTAAAACAAATTTGAGTGACAGTGATGCAAAGAGATTGATACGTGAGATTATATGCCCTGAGTTTGATATTTTTCCGTCATCGAGTTTTGATGTTGACTTGAAGAAGATAACTTTCAACAGACTACTTGAAGAACAGAAGGTCTTGTTGAACTATCTTGTAGAACAGAAAAGTGCCGTAATAAACGGAGCGGCAGGCACGGGAAAAACCATGATAGCAGTTGAAAAAGCAACAAGGCATGCGAATCATGGAGATAGGGTTCTGTTTCTTTGCTTTAATGTTTTCTTAAAAGATCATTTGGAAGAAAGATATGCAACTGACAATATAGATTTCATGACAATAGACGGTTTTGCTTGTAAGATATGCAACACACAAAAAGCTGATTATAAACAGGCAAGTGATAAAGTAATAGATATGTATCTTACAGGTTCTTTCCCGTATAAACATGTGATAGTTGATGAGGGACAAGATTTTGGCAGAGATGAGATAGAAGAATCTGATCTTCTGCAAGCTATTCATGATACGGTTGTTGAGAACGATGAGGTAGACGGAACATTCTATGTGTTTTATGACAGATTACAGCTTATACAATCGAAAGCTATTCCGAGTTATATTGCGGATGCAGATTGTAAACTTACACTATATAAGAATTGCAGAAATACAGAAAACATTGCCTTAACTTCTCTGAAACCAATTACCGAAAGATCACCTAAGCTATATGAAGGTGCAATAAAGGGAGTTCCTGCAACTATACATTTTTGCAAGGATCTTGAAGGTGTTCAGGAATGTGCGACAAATCTTATAGAAAGCCTTAAAAACGAAGGTATTACCGATGTCGTGTTTCTTACTTGCGATACTGTCGAAAACAGTATTTTGGAAGCCAAGTTATCGGATGGAAAATTTAAGAAGAAATTGTTTACCACATGCAGGAAGTTTAAGGGACTTGAAGCCGATGCTGTAATATTGGTTGATGTTGATGAACACACTTTTGAAGAAGAAAATGTACTGAGATATTATGTGGGAGCATCTAGGGCAAGGGTAAGATTAGATATGATAACCATGATGGACGATGAAGAATGTACCCGTGTTCTTACGGATAGGATTAACTACAGTAAGAAGATTAAGAAGCCAATGAGGGAGTTGGCATATGCTCTAACTTTCGTCAGTAGAGGCTCTGGGACCGGCTGAGGAGGTTACAGAGGTTATGGTGTCTTTTGCCTTTGATCATGAGGATATCGTAAACAGAATTGCACGAAAGGCAATAGAACAGAAAATAGTTTTCTCCGGAGAAAATATAGCCGACCTTACAAATTTCATTGATCCTCAGTTACAGAATCAGCTTACGTTACAGTCGGCAGATTCATTTACCGAAGAAGATTTGTATCATCTGCTTGGAATGGTGGACGACGATATTGTTGCAAGTCTTTATAAAAAGAAGGGGTACAAAATCCCTGACGAATACTCTTTTATAGATGACAGTGATGACTTTGATGAAAAATATGAGGATTCTGAGCCAGATGTAGCAGATTCAACCTTTACAAAAAAACAACCAAGCGGTTTCTTTAGTAGGCTGGCGATGGCATTTGGCGTAGGACATGGTATTAGTCAGGGCATTAAAGACGCAACGGCACCTAAACCGCGTAAATTCCGTGTTG
>SFOB01000085.1 GCA_004554075.1 Treponema sp. | reverse complement strand
TTGCTGCATTTCTGCGCCAAGTAATACCCAGTACTAAGCGGCGCAACGCCACTTAACTGGGCAAGGCTGCCGCCCTTGACCTGCACAGGGGTATTGCATTCCCTGTACCCATGCACAAAGGGCTGCGCCCTCTGTACTCCTGCCCGAAAAACCTGAACCTCGCTATTTCCTCCATGGCTCCTTTCAGCTTCTTCGGCTTTTTCGCAACTCCCCAAGGGACTTCCGAAAAATAGCCGCTGCCGGATTTTGCATTCACGCATAAACTGACAGCGGCTTCTCATCTGACCTTGGCGGTCACATTCGATTTTCTCTCAACAGCGTTGAGAGCTTTCAAGCGAACTCAGGAGGAAACATCTTCGTCCTCTCTCGGAATCAGCACATAAATCCTGTTCGGTTCTCCAACGCCCCGGCGCACCCGCATGATAAGTCCTGCGGTTTCCAGCTCGTTCAAAGAACGCTTCACCGTCATGGAACTTCTGGACAGAGCGGCAGCTATTGCAGTCACAGGGAAACAGACAAACAGGATGCCGTTCTCGTCCTCTTGTCCATCTGAAAGCATGGCATCCAGCATCCGGCAGTACATGACCTTAGCAGTGCTGCTGACCGGGAATCCCAGCAACGCTCTGGGAAAGGGCATACATGGCGGCAGCGGTGTGTCTATCGTCATAAATTCAAAATTCATTTGGTTGGGTTCTCCTTTTTCTTCGCTCGTTTGGATAAATAACGAGGGCAGTCAACCACAACTGCCCGGAAACTCTGCCTGCATTCATGCTGGCACTTCCGGCACAGATTGTTGTAGCTGACACGCCCCCGGTCATTCAGGAAAAAGGACAGTTCCAATTTCCTCTTTTGGCTCATTCTCGGCACAATGGTATCCTCCCGATTTTGTGTATGGTTTCGGGGCGATTTTTAGCCAAAACACCGCCTTGGAGAGGCGCAAAAATCCCCGAAGGATTGCTGACAGGGTAGACTATCCCCCTGTCAGTTTGTCGTGTTTCGGTATCATTTTTTGTGTCAGTTCGCCGTGCTTCCCTGATGTCGTTCCTGCCCCAGTTTCTCTGCGGCGTTTTGCTTCCGTTGGCACGCTCGTATCGATCAGGGTTCCTCCATGTTCCTGCCGATAGTCACTGCGCTGCTTCACCGGGAAGCATATCCCATCAGGACGGTCATTCGATTGGAATAATCCATCGATGAACTGACTACATTATGGAACATTTTTGACCCCCGTGCCGGATATCCGCAAAGTAGGATTTTCTGCTAAAAAGCAAAAATTTCCACGATTGTGGACAAGGCATGATATAATGAAAACAGCGGCAGAAATGCAGCCGCAGGAAGGAGATTTTGCCATGAAAAAAGGCTTATCAATACAAGAAAAACTAAAAGATTTGCGAGTTGTGGAAAAAGGATTCACGCTGAAACAGCTTGCAGATGAAACCGGAATCGCTTCATCCACTCTGGGCAGCTATGAAAGCGATGATTACAAAGACATCAGTCATACAAATCTGGTGATCCTTGCCGAATACTACCATGTTTCTACCGACTGGCTGCTGGGACTCACCGAATCCCGTGAAGTTCAGAATCACGATATATCGGAGCTTCATCTGGACGATGAAACCTTGGATATTCTAAAAAGCGGCAGACTCAACAACCGTCTGCTCTGCGAGATGATAAAGCACCCGGATTTTCTAAAGCTGATGACCGACACCGAAATCTATGTGGACGGCATCGCCACCATGCAGATTAAGAATATGAACGACTGGCTGAATGCGGTTCGGCTCCAAATTGTGCAACAACATAACCCAGAGAGCAACGACCTGTATGTTCAGGTTCTGGACGCTGCCCGCATCGACGAAGAGGAATACTTCTTCCATAACATCCACGGCGATCTGGATCGGGTCATTCGCAGCATCCGTGAGAACCACCAAAACGCCACGGAATCTGCTCCCATTGAAAGACCTGCTTCCAACGATAAAAAGATGCAGCGTCTTTTGCAGTCCATGAAATATAAGAGTAATCCGATTGAAGAATTCTGGCGTTACTTCTGCGAAGAACTGCAAATTGACTACGATAAGCTTCTTGATGACGAGCATGACACCATGAAGAGAATATTTAAGAAATCTAAGTTGTTAAAGAGTTTCCCAAGTCATAAGAATAAAGCCCGGAAATAAAAAAGCCGCTGCCGCATGGTTTTAATTCCATGTAGCAGCGGTTTTTCGCTGGTGGTATTCCGTTACAATAACAACGCTGTTTTATTTGAAATTTTCTCGTTTATTGCGGAAACTGTATCCTGAATCGAATCATTTGTTGTGTCTATAGCATTCCGCTCATATACTCCAAGATGATGGAATTGCTCCCACATCACTTCTACCAATTCAGTATTTGTTTCGCTATCCAATTTCAAACGTCCAGTCGCCCGGTTCAGGGTTTCCTCCTTGCTTGCTCTCAAAATGATATAATGTACTTCATAGCCTTCGTGAACGATATTTAACCAAGGCTGCAAAAACCACGGGCCGATAATTCCATCCACGATTACATCATATCCACCACGGGCATAACGCTTTGCGGCTTCTAAAAAGGCCTCGATCACAATCAGGTTTTGCTCATTGGATTCCGGCAAATGCGGCAATATTGCCCCTTTGCTCAGGTAATGGTAAAAATCATCGGTATGCATATGCACTGATTTTTCCATACAGGATTCCTTCGCAACAATAGCTGATACTGTCGATTTTCCAGTTCCCGGAGGGCCTGTAATTACGATAATTCTTCCTCGCTCCATTTTACTGATCCCTTCAACTTCGTGCTTTGTTCACTTTTTCACAACGATTCAATAGGTAAATTATGCTGCTTCAAAAAGGACATCTTATCCCAATATCCTCTCTGGAACAGAATTTTACCATTTACAACATGGAAGAAGCCGCATCCCCGCAGTCCCAGAGGATCCTTCCATTCTAAAATCGCCCACTGTCCATCTTCAAAGATGTTCTCTACAATGGCAGTCATATCGGCAGTGGCAAATTCTGTTGTAAACATTTCTCGGATTGCATCTATCCCAATCACGGGATCATTTGTCACTTGATGGTTGGTTGCGTTATCATGGTACAAGCTCACGATTGCTTCTACATCGTGATTATTGAACGCATCTACCCATTTACATACTACTTCTTTTGGTCGTAACATAAATATTTCCTCCATATATCGTTAGCTGCCTTTTTCAAGATACACGATTCATGTAAAATCACAATTCCCGCCGTTTCCATTGTTTCAGGGCAGCTGCGACACAAATGCCTGCCACAACGATTGTTAAGAAGATATAGGGAAGGTGGAAACCGTGCAGTGCTACCTCGTACACATCAAAATAACGCAATGGGGTCAGAAAGTCCAGAAAATGATTACCTGTGTACTCGGCAGTAAAGGCCAACGCATAGGCAGCCAGCATGGAAATTGTTCCTGTCCGCACCGCAGCCCTATAGGACAGGAGCACGCTGGCAAACAGCAGCCCCAGGGCAAAAAAGAGGATCTGGGTAAAGAACATTCCCATCGTTGTGGAAAGCACCGCTCCCGGCTGATCCAGACCACCCAAAGGAAGAACAATTGTGAAATAATTGCACACGCCACTGAACAGGGCGAACACCAGCAGGTTCACTGCCGAGACGATCACCTTCGCCAGAACAATGGTTTTCCGCTTCACAGGCTTTGTGAACAGGTATTCCGATGTTCCGAATTTCTTTTCCTTTGCCACACAGGACAGTCCCAAAGACATGGCATAGGGAAACGCCAGCAGTCCCTCCCAGAAATAGATGCACACATACCAGCCGGTGGATGTCGTCAAGTCGCCTTTGACTCCGAACATAATCATGATCAGTCTCGGAAATTGGCTGACCATCGCGGCCATTTCATCCAGACTGTCCTGTAGGGACAGAAGCTCAAAATAGCAGAAACCGCACAGAAGCAGCATGATTCCCAGCCAGATCAGCAAAAGTCTTCTGGTTTGACGAAACTCATTTTTAATCAATATTTTCATGTTCACACCTCCTTAGCTGCGGAACTGAATGTCTTTTTTCAGAAAGACACCGTAAGAAAGCACCAAAAACAAGGCAAACAGCAGCACGCACCACCCAAGATACCGGAGGTCATAGAAGCCGGCTTTGGAGATCTCGGCGGCTCCGAAGAACGAGTAGGGAGACAGAAAACTGATAGCCCGGTTACTGACGATGTTGGAGAAGCTGGTAATGCAATACTCAACGAACACAACCAAACCGGCAGTCAGCAGCGGACTGCGGTTGCGGGAAAACAAAACTCCCACCATCAGACCCATTGCAGCGAAGAACAGCGTAACAAGGGTCAGGGACAGGGCAATCAGGAAAAACTCTCCCCAGGGAGTTCCGGAACGGAATATTGCCATGGCGAAAAGGGAAGCCAGCAGATACGCCGCACCAACGATTGCCACGCCGACAAACACGGTCAATGCCTTTGCCCAATAAATTGCTTTCCGGGGAAAGGGCTTTGTAAACAGATATTCCGAGGTTCCTTCCGTACATTCTCTGGTGTGAATGGAAATGCCGAAGTGCATCCCAAAAATGCCGGAGGCAATCATGAAAAAGCTGGTCAGGAACCCATAAATGCCCAGCGGAGAGGTTAGGTATTCCATCGATACGCCGACACTCCTGTAAAAGTCCGTGGTGCCCATGGTTTCAAAGAGTTCCACGGAGGCAGCATCCAGAAAGCTGTAATAAGTCGGCGTCATCAAAAAAATACACAGTGCCAAGGCGATAGCCCAGCCCAGGATATAGGTTCGATGTCTTTTCAGTTCATATTTCAAAATGACCATGCCTGACACCTCCTTACGCATAGTAGTGCATGAAGATTTCCTCCAAAGAGGGCTCTTCCAAAAGCACATCGTCCAAATGCAGCAGGTGAAGCTTGTCGATGATCGCTGTGATATTGCCGTTATACATAAAGGAAACAGAGGTCTTGTCAGGACTCTCGGTGTAGTTGGCAATGCCGGGCAAGCCCCAGAAGTCACGGGGAATGGTTGTTTTGGCGGTGAGGCTGACCTTTTTATAGCCGCTTTCCCGAAGCTCTTTGATGGACTGAATGCCCACGAGTTTGCCTTCTTTTAAGATTGCCACCCGGTCACACAGCTTCTGTACTTCGCTGAGGACATGGGATGAGAAGAAAATGGTGGTTCCCCGGCTGTTCTCCTCCTTCAGAATATCGTAGAAGGCCTGCTGGATCAGCGGGTCTAAGCCGCTGGTGGGCTCGTCCATAATCAGCAGCTTGGGCGAGGTCATGATGGCAGACACAATCCCCACCTTTTTCTTGTTACCCAGAGACAGGTCTGCGATTTTCCGGGTCAGATCCAGATTAAGGCGCTCAGAAAGCTCATACATTTTCGTTTCGCAGTCCATGCCGTACAGGTCAGCGGTGTATTGCAGCAGGTCCCGCACCTTCATGTTTTCATAATAGCTGTTCTCGCTGGGAAGGTAGCCCACATCTCTGGCAATGACACTGGCCTTGGTCTGACAGTCCAGGCCGAAAATAGAGGCGTTGCCGCCGCTGGGATGGATCAGGCCCATCAGCGTGCGGATGGTGGTGGATTTTCCTGCACCGTTGGGGCCAATGAAGCCGAAAAACTCGCCCTCATTCACCGAGAAACTGAGGTCGTTGATCCCCCGATGGGTTCCATAGTGCTTGGTCAGCTGGTTTAAGACGATTGCTTGCTCACTCATTTTTGATACTCCTCCTTATAAAAATTTTTCCGCAGAATTGCGATGTTCTCCTCAAAATCCTCCATGACAGCCTGAAAATCGAAGGCCGCCGCCCCACGGTACCGGGCCGCATAGCCCTCGGCCATCAGAAGCAGCATTTGAAAGACCGGCTGGGCATCCTCCGGGTTTTTGAACTTCAGCGTATCATCTTCCCGAAGAACCATATCGTTTCTGAATTTGCAGACTTCCTCGGTCAGAATCACCAGCGCATCGGCTACTTCCGGAGAGGTTTCCTCCCAGACGCTGGTAATAAACTGCAAAATAAAGGGCTGGTTTTGGAAGCTCTCCATTTCCATGCGGCTGGATGCCAGGATTCTGTCGAACAAATCTGTTTGGGAATTGAGGGCTTCCTTGTCAAATATTCCCTCTATGATTTTCTTGCAGTATTCCAGTAGGTAAATGTAGAGCTGCTTTTTACTGCCGAAATACTGAAACACAGACGCTTTGGAAATGTGTGCGGCTACCGCAATATCATTGATTGAGGCTTTTTCATAACCAAACTTGCCGAAACACTGGAGCGCCGCATTGAGAATAGCCGTTCTCTTTTCTTCGGTCAGGGCCAAAAATTTGTCCAATTCATTTTCTCCTTTTTACATAATAACCGATTCGGTTATTTAGAGTATAGCACCAATAACCGAATCGGTCAAGCAATAAAAATTATCATTTGAAAACAGATACTCACCTAAAAAGCCGTCTGTACGAGCATTTCTCATGCCCGCACAGACGGCTTGCTTTATCTCTGGTAATCAGTCCAAAGGGTTGTATTCCGTAACGGTTTTCAAGTATGTTTCCGGGTCACCATTGAGAATTAAATTCGCATAGGCTACCGGGTCATTGTATATCAGATAGTCAAGCTCTGACCTCTGGTACATATTGTCTGCGACCTCGTTCTCAACGGCGGTGCAGTCTATAGAAATCATGCTGCCATCAGCGAAGCAAAGCTCCACACAGGCAGTATCGATATTAAATTCACAAGTTAATAAATCGCTCATTTTGATTTTCTGAGAGCGAAACACAAAAAACGCTTATTTTCGGGACTTATAAGACGATTTGAGACTTTTCATCATGCCCGGTAAATCCTGCCGTGGCAGATGAATAGTACTTTTATCATAGTTTCAATTTACTCCTTTTTGCCCGGAAATGCCCTGTTTTGCAAGGGATTCTGGGTGATTTGTGAAATGTATTCTTAATCTGTCATCTTGGCAAAATACGGCAAGATAGAGCAAGTTGTTGCGGGCTGTTAGTAGTAAAATTAGTAGTAAAACGAAAATTCTTACTACTAAGGGTTATAATAAAAAAGCCGCAGACACATCATCTACGGCTTTGGCTCTACGAACACTGCTTCAAAATATAATCCATTCCATCATCCAATTTGAGAACCTTTGCATTCTTTGATAGTATCTTAATGATTATATCGAGATTGCTCATATCTTCATAATCTGAATCATATATGAATAACACTTTCTTTTGTGCTCCCAACTCGTCAGCTACAAAAGACCATTGTCTAGCACTTCCAATAACTCGCTTTAAGTTTTTTCCTTTAAACGAAAACATCTTAATGCACACATTTCCAACTTGATAATCAAAGGAAATTTCATCACTATATGGTCCATCAACCTTTTGGGTAGTATATTCAAGATTATTTGATTCAAGCACTCTACGAATTAATTTCTTTTCTTCATTGCTATTCAATCTCTGTGATTTTGCTAAATCATATTTCAAATATACTTTCGATAAATCCTCAACATAATTCTCGTTTTCATTGACTGAAAGAGTCCTAACTGATGAGAATCTAAATTCATTTGCATACACTCTTACATATGAAGCAAGGTCAAATTCTTTGTTAAAATTAAAAACAGAAGTCTCAACTTCATCTTTAATTCCTCGTAAATAGAGTTTAACAAAATCAATATCCGCTTCATCATCAAAAGCATGAAAACGTTGGAAATTGGAGATATATTTGAAATCACGTTGTCCTGTTGTTACATTGTGAAATAACACACCTATACATAAGCACTCATCTGATATAGGCGAATGATAATAATTCAATGCTGCATATTCAATGTGGTACATAATATTTCCTCCTTCCCTATCTGTTATTGTATGTCAAAATCGTGGATATTATCACATCCAAATTATCGACTCTGTATAGAATATAATTTACAAGTTCATCAATATCTTTCTGTTTTGGTTTCCATTCTTCCGGAATAATGTCGATAATTCCTATTATTATATTACGATTAATCTTGCTTTTAAAGACCAAACTTTCTTTTTCCAACATCTCCTTTGTAACAGAAAAATTATGAAAAAACATTTCATACAAGTAAGAATTATATTCCAATACCTTCGTGTCTAATAAATCATTTTCTTCCATTGCCCTTTTCAAGCAACTTGCATCCCAAAATGTTTGATTAATAAAAACATGTGTATGGTCTATTACTTTTAGTGAAATATCATCCTTACAAAATCGTACTAATAAATTTCCAGGATTTCTATCTGTATTAAATATAACATGATCAAATAGTAGAATCTTTACAAAATCCTCTTTGTTTCTCATCTTACTAATAATGGTAGGAAGTAGTTTTGTAACTTTTGGCATATATTCTGAGAAAAAAGCTTTTCCATAATTATGCGAAGTAGCAAGTTCTTCATCTTGTATTTCTGAAGAACTATCCAAAATGCAAACACCTGCTCTTGGCATCGGAATATCCAATAAAATAGCCAAACGATAGCATAAATACTCATTAAAGAGCACTAGATTTCCTTCCGGTCCATTATATAATTTTGTAACAACCTGCGTTCCATCTTCTAAAATTGCAAATTTAGGTTCTGTAGAACCAAGGTTCATGTTGTAACATAATTGACTAATTTTGGGCTCGTTAATGAATATCACCTCCCAATAACCATACATAATAATTATATCAGAAACCGCCTACATTTACGAGCCAAATTTTATTTAAAATATCCTAAATTGCCTTAAACATTTTCTGCGACATTGGTTTCTCATTTTTCTTCTCAACCTCTGTCTGCGCCTTTCTAAACTCTTCCATTCGTTTTAATTCTTCCTCGACATCATCGAAACTGATATGCGTGTCTACATCCTCGGTTATCGGAATCTTCCTTTTTCCAGCCTCCGTCTTGGTTTCTTCAATGATGTACCGCATATCACAAGTTCTTTATAACTGATGATCGATGTTTACCGTTCTGTTCTTAAGGTCGATATCCTTAAGTATCAGACCACAGAACTCTGAAATACGCATTCCTGTGTGGAAGAGAATGTACACCACTTCATAATACTTGCAATACACATTATCATCATGTACAAACTTCAGAAACTTCTTCATCTGGTCTCTGGAAATCGCTTCTCGTGTAACGGAATCGTCTACCACCACTCCGGCAAGCTGAAAACCAAATGGCTTCTTAACCAGTACATCATCGTCTACCGCCATCTGAAAAGCTGGTCGAAGGACACTACGAATGTTATGGATGGTGCTATATCCTTTCCCTTCTGATTGCAGCTTTATTAAAAACAACTTCGCGTCCGAAGTTTTCACATTTCAAATTTTCATATTTCCAAAGGACTCTTTCTTTAATATTCTCTGTACAGTAACATAGCCGATCCTTGTACTTTGTCTCACACCTGTTTTTGTTGCAAGGTAGCCCCCTACCAACTCATTAACCGTCATCAGACCATCAGCCGGGTTGGCAGTTCTCTCCAAATCCTGCATAATCTGCTTTTCTAAACCATTTTCGCCTATATAAATTTCTCTATCCATAATTAAAAACTCTCTTCCTCTTCGTAGTCATAATCTCTTAGAAGATTACTTGTATTTTTACTTTTATATTTACTTGTAGTCGATTTTCTTCCATAGTTTGAGTCAGTTTTCTGACCTGGTGATGTCAGTTTTCCACCGTCGGATTTCTGACCTAGTTCCGAATCTTGAAATAATATATATAACCGATTTGGTCGCCCTCTTCCCTCCGGGATTTTCTCCAGTAACTGTGCCTCCACTAACTCCCTCATCACATCCTTAATCGTTGTTTCGATCTTATTCATATCCACCGCTATCTGATGGATAGGATAGATAAAATACACTCTGCTCTGACTATCCACCCATGCATTCTTTTATGACAGCTGCGCTTTCCCAAGAAACTGTGTATAAAGCAGCTTTGCAGTATTGCTGATAGGAAGATTCATAAGGAATCGTGGCATCGGTAAGTATGATGGAAGCTTCGTATGTTGATACATATATATGCTCATCTATAAAAATTCTCCTTTCTCAAACCTGATGAACTCATAAGTTTTATAAGTTCTCTTTTCGTTTCTCAATAAGTACTTAGGATTCGAAAAAGCAGATTACAAAAAATCTTCATTATTTTTTCAAAAATCGTAATTAGAATATGGTCAATTACGTTGACAAAAAGTGTCAATGCAATTGACCATAAAAAAATAGATGTCAATCGCATTGACATCTAATATTCCTTGATTTTATACGGTTTTCAAGCATTTAGGTCAAGTGTTATGACCATTGACCATACTACTAAAAAATGGATAACAGGATACGCCTAAAGTCGCAGTGTCAACGCCGTTGACACTCCCAAACTCCTATGTCGTTTGCTTTAGGGTATCCCCTATAACCCTTGATTGGACTCTTTCGGTCCCGAGGGCCAAAAGCACATAAAAAGAACAGTAATACTACAAAACTTTTTCTTTATTATGCTTTGATTTCGATAAATCCATTAGCTCTAACTCCTCCGATATACATCCCCATCTCTCAGTTAAGCTTTTCTTCAAATTGTCCTCATCTGAAAATCCAATTTCTAATAAAATATAATATTCTAATATCTGTAATAAAGAACGATTATATATTTCTAACTCATCCTCTGATAATACATTGTAGTTCTCTTTTATACTTTCATCGTAATGTATATAGTAATTACGAGTATGTGCAATAACAGAAGGATAGTCCTTATGCTTTATCTTGCCTGTATCAAAATAAATCTTTCCTTCTGCAAACAAAAGATCTGCCAATCTACTTTCAAGAGTAATAAACTTTTTACTTTTAGCCATTAAAAACTCTTTCAATTCTTTAGCGTATGCCAGAGGAGAATTCTTCGTAATTTCCTCTACCCTTGACTTATACACATCCAAACTATTTGTAATAAAACGTGAATGATATGTTTCCAGTGCTTGAACAATATTGAGAAAAGTTCTCGTTTTTGAACTATATTTTACATAAAATGGTTCCAAGAACAATTCGATTATCGGAGCTATGGTTTCATGTTTATCAAAATAATGTTCAAAAGAATTTTTATCAATAAGTTCTGAAAGGCTTATCCATTTCCAGCAAAGAGAACGTGAATACCCCTGATGTTTATTTTCTTGAATATCTCTACCAAAAACCTCCACTGGACGCATAATAGATTCTTCTTCTATCTGTTCCGTCACCTCTTCAGAGTAAGCGGTTACTTTTTCTAAATTAACCTTTTTTAAAGACGCGATTTCTATTAAACGTTTTAGTCTTATAAACACATTGTAGAAACACATAAACTTCTCTTCTTTTTTAAAGCATATTTCAATTACACCATGCTGTTTTAGTTCTATATGTTCCTTCAACAATTCATTGTCAACTACAGGCATCATTGAACCATATACAAAATAATTAATCGAAAAATCTTTTCCTGTGTATATCTCCTTCTTTATTTCTTCCTTCTTTTTAGATAATTCATAATTTTCACCAATAGCAAAAACTGATTCTCCTGCCCATTCTATAATATTTGATAATGTGAACTCCAATTTACAAAAGGTTTGTTCATATTTAACCGAACCACCAATACCACACAAAATATAATCTACATTAAACGTGTAAACCGACATCCCATACGATACCAAATCTTGCATTCCTATTCTATTAAGCTTGAGTAACGTAAATATGAATCCATTTTCTAGTTGCCCATATAAATATGGTATTTCAAACGGAACCTCAAGGAAATCCCCTAGCATCTTTTCATTCTTCACATTAATTTTTAAGATAATTCCGCCAAGTTTCTCGTTATAATACAAGTCACATTTGTATTCTTTTTCATTGAAGTAAACCTTACCGCTTCCCCTATATTGCAATTCCATTTTATCCCCCTATGATGTGGCATTTATTCAAAGCGTTTGCTCCTACATTTTCTCGATAATTGAATTTTATACAAACTCCTTACATAATAAAATTATATTAAATCGCTTTAATTTTATCAGGCAATTTTTTCTCTATCAACAACCCAAAAGAATCATCAAATGGTTATTATTCTTCTAAATTACCTCTCTAATTTTATCTATCAACGTAATATCAGCCGGCAACCAATCAACAGAATCCAACTCGTCTTTTTTCAACCACTTAGCCGCCTTGTGTTCTATAAGAACCAAATCACCGGACACAATTTCTGCCCAAAAACAATCCATAGATAAATGGAAGGTCGGATAGTCATACTCAATCGTATCAATCAATTCTCCCACAGTAATTTCAGTTTCCAATTCTTCCATAATCTCACGCTTAAGCGCTTCCCGCGGTGTTTCACCTTCCTCAATCTTTCCGCCCGGAAATTCCCATCCACCTTTCAGGTCGCCATAGCCTCTTTGTGTCGCCAGCTTTAATAATCGCTGCTACTACTCGTATTGTTTTCATATATATCTCCTATTCATTTACAATATATTCGTATAAATCCTCACGTACCGGAACATCCAGCATCCATTCAATTTCAACAGCAGTCTTGTCCGTATTCGGCATAACAAATTCTCTTACTTTCCCACTTGCTTTCATGTGTCCTAAGTAATAAAATTCTTTAGAAATCTTATCATCCTTATTTTTTCGCACAAACAAATGCACTTGTATTCCTCGCTCCGTTGCATTTAAAAAGTTCTGCACATCCTCAGATGCAATACTTCTTCCTGATTTCGATATAGCAATCAGGCTACTACTACTTGTAAAGTGGTCTTCGTATTTAGTCGTGTCACTAATATCCTCCGACTTATCATAGTTAATAAATACCGGGAATGTTTTGGTCTTTTTATCATACTTATATCCGCCGATATTTAACGGAACTTCATTTGTTTCCCAGTTAAGTAATCGACATACATCTTCATATGTATATTTCTGGTATAATACAAAATCTGTTCCTCTATATGTATCAGAGAAGTCACGTTCATAACGACTAATACCAAATTCTATAAGTTCCTTCAAAATCTCATAAAATTCCCTATTTGCAAGCATTTTCTCAAATGATTTTGAAACGTGGTAATCGTTTCCTTCATCTTTCTCAATAAAAACACATTCTGCATACGTATTCTTGCTTGCACCAGCAGGAAACTCATTTGTCATGATGTTAATAATGTTATCCTTCTGGTCTTCGCTCATTTGAATACCATAATCCACCCTAAGTTCTTCCTGTAGTCCGGCAAATAACATTAGCCTATGTGCATACGCAAGCATTCTATTCAGAAGACGAAGTTCTTGAATTCGTTTACCACTAGCAAGTTTCTTAGATACAAATTCAATCACTTTTTCCTCTTCCGGTGCTAATCTGACTTCATATTCCTTTTCATATTTCACAAGGAACTTATAATAACTTCCCAGGCTATTGTTATCAAAGATTCGCAGAACATCCATCTCTCCATAATCGTCAAAATCTCTTAATCTAGGAATTCTGCCAAGCTTATTTTTGAGATTGGTGTAGTTCTCTTTGATAAGTTTAATGTCACTGAAATTTGCATTATCCACAGCAGCAAAAATACGTTTTCTACTAATTTCATCAAAATGAATCGTACTTGCACCCGGAATTACGCGGCCACCTTCCATCAGGTACCTTCTAATGTTGTCCTTGTTGTAACTACGGTCTCCTGATAGTGCAATCGGAATCATAAAATTGTTCTTGTAATTACCGATAAAATCAAGTATTACTACATATTCTTTCTCAGATGCTTTTCTAAGTCCACGTCCCAACTGCTGAATAAATACAATTGGCGACTGTGTAGGACGAAGCATAATAACTTGATTCACTTCCACAATATCAGTACCTTCAGAAAAAATATCCACGGTAATAATGTAATCCAAATAGTCATCTTCTTCTGACTGTACATCCATTGTCAAATGTTCAATTGCTTCCGCCCTTGTTTCTTCCGAATCAGCACCGCTTAAAGCAATTGTCCTTAATCCCTGCGCATTAAACTTCTTAGACAATTCTCTGGCTTCATCTATTCTGCTACAGAAAATTAATCCTTTTACTCTATCGCCAGAATATCCAAAATAAGCCGCTTGCTCCATAACATATTTCACACGGTCGTCGCAAGTTAAATATCTAAAGTTTTCAAGCTGCTCTTCCTTTGAATTACCCTCGTCAGATATCATCGCCAAATCGGTAATTCCGAAATAATGGAATGGGCATAACAAATCTTCGTCCATCGCTTGCTGTAAACGAATCTCATAAGCAATATTGTGGTCAAAGATTTCATAAATATTGCGTCCTTCTATATTGTCATCACACTTGTCCGGTGTCGCAGTCATTCCCAGAGTAAATTCCGGTGTGAAGTAATCCATTACTTTTTTATAGCTTCCGGCACTGGTATGATGCGCCTCATCATAAATACATGCATCAAAATAATCTCTTGGAAATCTCTCCAAGTTCTCTTGTTTACTTAATGTCTGAACTGTTGCAAACACAAAATCCGCTTCATAATCATGCTTAATTCCTGACACTAAACCGGTCTTGATTCTGCTACCGAATACCCTCTCAAAAGAAGCTTTCGCCTGTTTCGCAATTTGGTTTCTATGCACCAAAAACAAAACTCGTTTGAATCCCAGTTCTCTCATGGCAAAGGCAGAAGCATAGGTTTTTCCTGTACCCGTAGCGGAAATCAACAATGCCTTGTCCACGCCTTTGTTTCTTAATTCTAATAGATTATATATGAATGCTCTCTGCATAGAGTTAGGCTGTAATTTATACGCTTCAACAGACGGAACAGCCTCACTCTTAGCAATCTTTTTTTGCTCTGCAACCATCTTATTAAACAGTTGCTTCTCTTCGTATTTTCTTCTATATTCCTCTATAAATTCTGCATAAGGCTTTGTATATTCCGTTGTATTCCAAAGGTTCTCAAATTCCATTAAAACAGAGTTTACCATTTCACCTTTATCGGTAGACACAAGCTTCGTGTTCCATTCCATGTTTCGTGTCAAAGCATCCTGCGTCAAATTAGAGCTGCCAATGATAAAACGATACTCTTCACTCTTCCTAAAGATATATCCCTTTGTGTGAAAGCCGTTCCCTGCACGTTCGGTCTGATACATTCGAAGCTCAATGTTCGAAAGACTTGCTATTGTATCTAACGCCACAGGATCACTGAAACTAAGATAATCTGTAGTCAAGATTCTACCCGGTACACCTCTTCGCTCTAATTCCTTCAAGGTTTGTAAAAGAGGAGTAATACCGCCTCTTGTAATAAATGCAACACTAATCGCAAAGTTATCGCACCTAAGTAATTCGTCTTCAATAGCAGAAAAAACTTTCTGACCATTCTTATTATCGTTATAAATGAACTGCGGTCTATATGCTAAATTTGAATTAATTGCACTATTTACAAAAGCTGTGTTAAAACCACTTTGAATTTCTACTATCTTATTCTCTGTCATTCCAACCTCTCCTTTTTCAAAAACCTCTACTGCCAATTTCTTTTCAATATCTCACTCTTTAAATACAATGTGTTCCTGTCAGATATCTTGAGTGGATGCAGTTTTCCCCGCTTTGTCAAATCAATAATATTTTGTCTGTAGTGCCAAGCGGAACATTCTTTCCCATACGATATAGTACAGGATCCAAAATGCTCATATTCATCGAATTATAATTCACTATACTTATCACTCTTCCCTTTTGCTTTTTTGACCGGATACTTCTCGTTGTTTATTTTTATTTTTTCTTGTACTATTTCATCCATATCCAATCCACAAACATCAGCCATAAGTACACAGTAATTTATTACATCGGCAAGTTCCTCTTTAATCTTATCCTTCTTTTGCTCACATAAAGTGTCAGAACCACTCCATTGAAATACCTCAAGTAGTTCTGCTGCTTCCAAAGAAATAGAAATTGCTAAATCTTTTGGATTATGAAATTGTTTCCAATCACGATCATCTCTGAATTTTAAAATCTGATAAATTGTTTCCTGTGTCATTTTCATCCTCTATTTTTTAATCTTTCTTTAAAATATGTCGCCAGTTCACTATCTGTACAATATACATAGCATCCCTTCATTCCTCTGGTCATTAAGGTTCGATATGTATTCTTTATGATTTCATCTGCTAATTGATTTGCCTTTTCAGGATCTTCTTTTGCCAGACCTTTTATCCCCTTCATAGATTGGTCTGTTTTTGCTCGTTTTGAATAGTCTGTAATGATCTCTCCATTCTCATACCTCATATCATCGCCGATTATTACGCCAACATAATCAAATTCCAATCCCTGAGAAGTATGAATGCATCCTGCCTCATGTACTGAATTCGGATTAATTGCAAATGCATCTCCACCATCCAAATTCCAACTTATACCATAATCTCCAATCTTTATATCATGATAATTCACATCATTACGTGTATCTTTTGGCCAATTCCAACAGTATCCCGCTAAAATACGTGCTCGGTTTCTAATACTGTTTTTTTCTATTACAATACGTTCCATTTCTTTAGGGGAATCGCATATTTGAATGTCATAGTCAATTCCTTCTAAATCATAGTTAGCGGTATCACGAATTTGCAATACATCATCAACCCACGCAAGGTATCCATCTGATCCGTTACATCTAAATTGCGAAACGAGCTCCATTTTTATTACTTCAGAATTTTCTCTTTCTGCCCATTTTTCAATTTCTGCTATGCTTCCGATATCGCTTGTGGTAACTCTTTGACTTTCATCAATAAAAAACACACTACAGCGCGATGCATGGATTATCTCCTTAATCTGATTTTCTCCAATATTTTGAAACATTCCGGACTTTTCATTTAATCTGTGTGCTTCATCAGCTAAAATGGTACTCACAGAATTTGTTGGTGCTTCAGTGTAACAACCAGACCCTTTAAATAGATTATCCACACTACTTTTCTTCATTGTTCCCTTTAGTTTGTATCCATAAACAGTTCTAGGGGCTGCATTTTTAGAAACATATTGAACAAACTGATTTCTTTTAGTAAGTTCTGCTAATAAATTAATTGCAACAACTGTTTTCCCTGTGCCCGGTCCCCCTTCAACAATAATAGTTCTTTTCTTACCGTCCTTTTGACATTTTGTTGAAAGGCATAAAATGTTTTCATAGATGACCTTCTGCTCGTCCAACATTATGAATTCTTTGTTTCCTTTAAGCATTCCACTAATAGCATCCTGCAATTGTTTCGATGGTCTGATTTTCCCATGTTCAATTTTTACTAAGGTATCCTCATTGTCTCCGGTTTTTATATTTTTTTTAATAAAGTTCCTTAATGCATCTCTCTGTCCATATGTAAAAGCCGGTGCATCAACTAATATGTCATTATACTGTTTCGCATCCAAAGGATCATTCTCTACTCTTGGATAATTATGTAGATATGCACACGGATGTAGTTCAATATCGGCATCTTGCACATATTCATTATAATCTTTTATTAACGCAGCATAAGACCACGCCTGATAACTTGGATGCACTACTCTTCTATTTGCTCCTCCTATAAAAGTTTCAACAATCGCTTCCTGTCCCTCGATAGCCTGCAATTTTTCCCATTGCTTCAGTTCTACAATAATAACATTTCCTTTATTATCTTTCCCATATCCGGAAATCAGGAAATCAACTCTCTTGGATGTTTGAGGAATATTGTATTCTATTGCAACCCCAACATCAGAAGGTATATTAGAATCATTCAAAGTAATGTACATTTCCTTTAGAGAATTTCTCCAGGAATTGAGTTCGCTTAATCCGGTGCTACGATTCATTTTATTCTTTATTGCATCATACAATTTTGTCTCCAAAACATCATTTTCTGTATCTGACATAAAGTCTGACTTTAATCCATTGTATATTAACATTCACTCATCTCCCTTTCCGCAATTTATATTATATGTACCTCAAATTACCCGTCTTCATTTCTTTAATTTTGCCGTCAAATATTTCATCAAACACCTGCTTGCAAGGTATCTTACACATTCTCCTTCTTTTGATGTATCTTGTACTCGAAAGGTCTTTTGGTCTTTTCCTAAACATCTGCTCATATAGGATTGGATATATGGCTCTGTATCTTCTCTTGAAAATCCGATTTCATTTTTCAGCCTCACAAAGGAAGACAATACACTAATGCATCTGGCACCGCCAATGTTACAAATATATAAACAGTTTGTTTTTATTTTCCATTTCACGACAGTTCACTGCTGTATTCTAAATTTATCAACGGATTTTCCGTTTTTATTTTTGATATTCTATTTTAGTCTATTTTATTTCCCTACCCTGCTAGCTAATATCCTAAGTATAATCTTGAGATATTTTTTGCGTCCATACTTACCATTCCTGCAGTTCTGCTTCAGAGCCAAATGTCATCTCAAGAAGCTCTGCTGCGATATCTTTACTGCATACCCGCATCAGATTGTCCTCAGCATCTTCCTTTGACAGCAGGTTCACACTTCCATACCAGACAATCTCATTATCGATTACGGCATAATGCTCACAAGATTCTTCCACAAGCCTGATCTCAAAACCTGCTTTACGAAGTCTCTCCATAAGCTCCATTCGGACATCATCTTTGCCATATTTATAGGCATCAGGATGCCATGTAACAATTGTAACCTTGACTCCCAACTCCCGCCGCTTTCCAAGCATGTTTATAATGCGATCCACTTTTTGATTATTTAACCTTGGACTTGATACAACGACCGCTGAATTTGCCTCCTCAAGATCCTTCCAATAAGTTTCTGCATAGTTTTCTATATCATAGATTGCATTTGCCTTCTGCTTTTCACCATCCATATTAACGCAAAGCTCATATCCGATCTTTTTATATGCCTTCAGCCTTGCTGCATACATTTTATCGAACTTCGGGATATGACTGTCCACATAGTCATAGACAATGACATTTTCTTTACCATCATAATCCCTGTTAAGTCGTCCGACATACTGCTCCACAACATTTTCTCCTGAAACAGGAGTCGCCATGAACAGGGTATCAAGTCTCGGAAAGTCGAAGCCCTCTCCAAGTAAAGAGCCCGTTCCCACAAGAATAAGACTGTCCGAATCATCAACTTCATTCAGTTCTTTCACCTGTGCCCTGCGCACTTTCGTTCCATTTGTCCCCGTTAGCAGAATCAATCGGTCAGCATATTTCTTAAGTCTTTCAGACAGCTTATTCGCATGATCAACATATTTCGTCAGTACTACCGGAGTTCTTCCAGCCTGCACACAGTCCGCAACATCCCTGATGATCTGTTCGTCACGAACATCATTATTCCTTATCAGTTCATAGGCATCATTACCATATGGTGTTTTTGACAAATGATGAGGCTTTACTGTTCGGGTAAATCGGGGATATACCAGATGATCGATATTCTGCTCCTCGGCTCTGTCTTTTGCTGTAAACCTATACCTGATAGGGCCGAGCAGAAATTCGTTTATCTTTTCCTTACCATCACCACGTTTCGGTGTTGCCGTCACGCCATACACATACTTTGCATTAATCTCCTGCAGCACTTCTATTGCGCTTTCAGACGCTGCGTGATGGCATTCGTCAAAGTATACTTGAGCATATTCTTTCAGCATCGGATGAAATCCATCCTTTTTCTTGAGAGAACGTATCATGGCCACATCCACTATTCCGGTCAGTGTATCATGCGCTCCTTGAAGATTTCCAATCAACGATTTTCTTTTTCGTGTACGCCCGGTCTTTGTCTGATATTCAGGCAGTTCTTCATCAATATCCAGAAATTCGTCCAGACGTTTAATCCACTGGTTCATTAGATCCGCCCTGTCTACAAGTATTAAGGTACTTATGCCTCTTCTTGCGATCATGTCGCAGCAAACTACAGTCTTACCAAACGCTGTTGCGGCGTGCAGTATCCCAGTTTCATTTTCAAGCATAGTTTCCGCAGCGGGAATCTGTGATTCACGCAATTCTCCCTTAAACGAGATATTTAATTCCCGCCCTTGGGTTCTCTTATCTTCAATCTTATATCTGATCCCCGCATTATCAAACTTCTTTTGAATATCTTCCCGAAGTCCGCGAGGCAATACAATATATTTTCCTTCGTCACTTCCAAGGTAAATAAATCTGGATTCGTCGTAATTTGGCATATCCATAGCCTGATTCTGGAAATACTGCTTGTTTGAAAATGTTGCCATACGGCGAAGCTGTCTTTTTGTCTTATTGGACATTCCTGATGAGTCTATGTAAATGCGGTCAGCCAGCACGATACGCACCACGCCCTTAACACTGCCTGCTTCAATCTCAGAATTCTTATCCCATGGCGCATCAGTACCATTGTCTTCGCTGGTGAATCCCGTACTGTACCATAAAGACAGATAGTCATCTATCTCCTGTCTGGTCAGTCGCCTTGTTCCGACAAGAACTTTTAACTGATCTTCATATGCATTCCAATTTTCATCAACAAAAGCACTGTTTCCGGACTTCAGAGCCATTCCTTGTAAAGGAAGTGCAATGACATTTCCAAGTCCGCCCTCAGGAAGCGCGTCCTGCGTCGGTATCATGCGATCATAGTATTTGAAGGACTTAAGATTGACGGATTCAGCTCCTTTCTCTAGCAACGCAAAACCAAATTTTCTCGCCAATCTGGCAGGAATCATTTCCTTGAAGAATATCCAAAGATGCGCACCGCGTCCCGACCTTGATCGTTCCACCACAGCGTCCACATCCAGATTCTTACAAATGCGCCGCAAAGCATTTATTTCTTCTTTCCACCTATCATCAGTATTCGCATAATCTTCCTGTTCTGCACCCTTTGCATGATTATCAAAGTCAAATACAAGCAGCTGGCAAAGATTGTTTTCAAGCATCGGATATATCGCCACGACATCATTGCCATTTGGATCTGTCCCATTCATATGCGCCTTTATCAAAGGCAGGGTCACAGGCTTATACGCCCTTAATTCGCAATCCTTACAACGAACTCCATCCTTTTTCTGTATATGGCAGCCACGATCCCAGCGGTTAAAGCACTGCGTATAATACCCGTTCTTCCCCGTTTTTGGATTCGTATAGCGAAGATCATACAAATCCTTCCTTCCACGGCAGAACATCATAAAGAAATCACTTGCAATCTTATCCGTAACATCAAATTTCTTTATACGAGCACCTTGATCCGGGTCATACAATTCCACAACTCCTTGAGCGTCGCCAGACACAATATCCGCATACGAAACACCGGCTTCATCCAAACGTTCTTTCAAAAGTCGGTTTTCATCCTCCAATGCCTGTATCCTGGATTGTAATGAATTAATTAAATCTGAATATTGCTGTGTAGGTTCCTTCTTCCTCATCACACTCCCTGTTTCCCCATAACCTCTACCTTCTCATATTTCCCGGTTTCCGAATCGATAACAATCATCGAAGATTCTCCAATCTGCGTTCCGTCTCTATAGGTAGAGAACACATCTGTCGATATGATGCCGTCTTTTTCAAATATCTTCTCCACCGGAGTATGCCCTACCACCTGTTTGTAGGTATCTGCTCTGAATATCTCCCTGGTCTCATACTGTGGTCTGAGCCATATAGGTGATGCATCGTTCCACATTTCATT
This sequence comes from Treponema sp., assembly GCA_004554075.1. Taxonomy (GTDB): domain Bacteria; phylum Spirochaetota; class Spirochaetia; order Treponematales; family Treponemataceae; genus Treponema_D. The sequence goes on along the minus strand of SFOB01000085.1, from coordinate 2,122 downwards.
TACTCCAAGGCAATTGATAGTGTCCACAACGGTATCTATATCATTATATTTTGAAGCAGGCACATATTCCCTTACAAAATAATCACTTACTCCGCCATGAGAAAAAATAATATTATCGATTCGCTGTACATATTTTATTGGGTTATTTTCCGGCAAAGTTACCTTTAAATCAATCAATTTCCTCTGAACTGTCGACATTGCCATACTGCTATAACCAGTTTCAGGCATATACCATACATAACTAAGATCGTGATTTCCATAACACCATACTGTGTCAGGATACTCTTTGGCAAAAGATATAGCAGCATCGTAGGTTTCAACATATAAATCGACATTATATTCTTGTCCCCAATCATCTGCGATATCCATAAGACACACTGCTCTGTCTGCAATTCCTTGATGCATAATTGCAGCTGCTCTATAAAACATTTTAGGTTTTAAATGAACATCAGGTATTACCAGTACCTTCACCAGCTTGCTCCTCCATTTTTCTTTTTATTGCATCAATTACATCTTCTACATTTCTAGTATTGATATTTGCGACTTCATCTATATATGTGATAATTTTCCCTCCAATTTCCTGTTCCGAATTCTTTTGTTTATTATAATATTCTTTTAGTTTTGGTGTTGTAAGTTCTGTAAATTCCCGTACCATTTTCGCAGTTTCTTTTGGGATATCACAGCTGTATAATCTCTTATAGGCATTTACAATATCATCAAATGTAATATTTTCCCCAGCTTCTCTCTCTTCTATTAAAATACCTATCACATCAGAAATGTCATTTCGATAATCCCTGTGAGCAATCAATTTCATAGCAATCAGGTATACACCCGAAACGGTTCTTATCTCCAAGGTTCCGTTGTTTAGAGTCCATAGGTGTTTTGACACCTCGGATAACATATCTGAATAGGATGCGGTTTTAATAAAATCTGAATTCATCCAATCTCTTGGAAGACCATTTTCATCCGCAAATTTCTTTATAATATCTGTAACGCTGGATACCGTTTTAAGAATCACATCAAAATCCTGAGTGGCATCGCGAAACTTATAATTAAGCATAATACTTCCACCACCCACGATAATAATCTCGCCGGGAACCTTACCAAGTTCTTTACGGTATTCTTTTGCAAACTGCTTTATAATATCCTTTGCATTCTCCCTTGTGATTTTCTTATCAGACGGCATCATACAAATCCCCCTCTATGATATTATATTTTGCAAATTCTTTGATTCCGGCTTCTTCTTTCTTTCCCAAAAGCAAAGCATCGCCTACAAAAAATGGTTCCTCCAGCTTCATCTTTCTTATCTCATCATATTTATTACTAAGAGGAATACCATATTTTTTACTGATATAGTCTACTGTTGCCACAAGATAAAGCATCTTAATATAATCATGATGCATATGGTAATACTCCACATCCTCACGCTCGATGATCCCTAACACAGTCTGAAGATCATTACGCTTGATATCATGATGCAGATTATTTCTAAAAGTCTGGAAATCCTCTTTGTGATAAACGATCTGATCCGGACGATAGCCTAGAACCTTAGCTAATTTTTCGACTGTATAGTATGTGCAGGTCCCAATATCCACTTGACCCTTTATAATCGGATAAAGAGTCGCATAAGGGATTCCGCTCTTCTGCGAACAGATTCTTATATTCATATTTTGTTTTTTTAATTCAACAACAAAATCCATAATTATCCACCTTTCACAGCATAAGACTCGCAACCGCTATGCTTCTTGTTCGTTAAATAAAAAGATTGTATTCCAACCTTTTTTCTTAATTTTATCGGTCTACCGATAAAATGTCAAACTTTTTCTATTATTACTCAAGAAAGCCTCCGGCATCACAATTACTGCAATTATCGGAGGCTCCTTATTAATCTTTGTCATATCCCCATTTTCTATTCTTATTAACTCAGTTTTACCACGGGCTGGTATATTTTTGGTATATTTTCATTCCTACTATACCCGCAAACCCGCATAAATACTGCATTCTTACAACTTATGGTAAGTATTGCCGTGGCACACAAATAATATCTTTATCATAGTTTTTATTTACTCCTTTTTGCCCAGTATGCTGTTTCACCTATCTTCAAGTTATCACCAACCGTCAG
>SFOB01000220.1 GCA_004554075.1 Treponema sp. | reverse complement strand
CCACGAATTCCTCGACGAGTATCAAATCCCCATCTGCTACGACTTCCCCACCAGCCACGACGAGTCATGGAACACCCCCATGATAGAAGGCTGCCCCGTAGAACTAACCGTAACCCCCGAAAAATCCTCCCTCCGCTTCCAAAAATAACGATAAACCAATTTTCAGAAATCGGTTTATCCGAAAAGCGCAAATAAAGGTTTCATCATAGCGTAGGGACATGCCTTTGGCATGTTTCGATGCAAACAGCAATGTATCAACGCATTTTGAAACATATCAGAAGAACCGTCCATTTGGTATGCTTCAATTTGCATTTAAATTTGAAACTCTCCTGTAAAAAAATAATGTTCTCCCATTGCCCCCAAGTGTTTTATACGAGGGGACAATGGAAGAATAGTTGAGTTAACATTCTGATTATCGGTATTCTGTGGTGTAGTAGCCTTTTCTGCCATAACATTTTTGGCAATACATATTGCCGTGGCATGTAACGCATAGCTGGTAGCTGTTGCCGTACCAGTCCTTGCCTTTGCCTTGGCAGGAAGTACACAACCCTGTTCCACCGCACATAAAGCACGGATTCCAGACTTGAACCGGTGTCATAAGAGGAGCGACAGCCGCACTACTTCCATTTCCACGAGAAGAAGAACTTGAGTGAGAGGAAGAAGCACCATTGCTACTTGAAGACGCATACGAGTTCTTTTCACCGGGGTGGTAATACACACCCAACTTATGCAACGCTTCGGCAAAGTATTCATCTTCTTTTCCAGTTTCTTTAAAATCAATATCAGCACCCTTCTTAAGCCAGTATATGGCTTCCTGTTTGTTTATGTCGTCATAATAAAGTCCAAGCGAATAACAAGCGTTTGAATTGTTATTATAGGCGGACTTTTTTGTCCATTTCAAGAACCTTTCGACATCTTTGGGTAATCCATATTCTCCATATCTATAATAATCCCCTAAATAATATTGTGCCTCGGGGTGTCCCCCTTCTGCTGCTTTCTTAAGCCAATGTATGTATTTTACTTCGTCTTTTGGGAAACCATCCCAACCATACTCGTATTTATGGGCTAAACAATATTGGAATTCTGCATCTCCAGCTTCTGCTTTCGCAATAAGTTTAGCATCTTGTCCGTATGAAGTTAAAGAAACGATGATGGCTATAAGTAATAATATTTGTTTTTTCATTTTTATTTATATTTTTGTCATTTGATTAGGCACATCCTCACACTTTCGGCGGTGTGTGGTGTGTCATCGAATATCGTTTTTTTGTTAGTAAACTCTTTTTCTGCTCCGTAATACTTGAGCCATGGCATTTCTTGACGCATGGTAAAATCAACGCCTTCTCTAAACAGGCATTTGTCGCCACCAAATTCAAATAGGAATCTATTCAAATTGTGATTGTCAAGAAATAACCACAACTGAAACCCTGTAGGATAGCGCGCCAAATGCCATTTGACTTTGGCGTTAAATTTGGAATTGTAAACTGCCTTTTTTAAGCTCACAATGCTGAATACTGTACTGAATTCGCTGTAGGAGTACACATCCTTGTTGGCAAACACATTGTCGTTGGCAATAGTGAGTACCAGAAAATTTTGACGTTTGTACTTTCCTTTCAGTTTGAGTTCCACTATCCGAGGTGTCATCTTGATATCTCTTGTATTGGAATGTACACCATCGTAGAGCCACTTGAAGTGGAAAGTCTTGGTTGACATAAGGTTTACATCACACCATTCTGGTAAATTCCAGCACCAACATTCGGCTAGGGGATATAAAGCCAAAGGAACACCGAAAAATTGAGGATTGACACAATGTTTCCTATACCTTCTCCTCGTTTTGAGAAGCGGTATGAGGTGAGCGAAAGATGCCATATACACATTTTGAGGCATAGATGTTGTAAACCTTTCGCCATCTGGCATCCGAATGGCATTTTTTAATGGTACACAAAAAAGACGTGGAGCCAGTATTGTCACTCGTTCCACAGTGTAAAGGCCTTCGCATTGCCCTGCCAGTCGAAACGAGCAACGTCGAAAGCCCCACGTCAGTGTAAGTATATGACATGCACTCATAACATCGAACGCAGAATCGTCCGAAGCCAATGAGGACCATCTATAATACACCTCATAAGGCGTTCCCGTTGCTTTGTTTTTGACTAGCAGTTGAGAGTTTGCGAAGTTCTTACACTGTCAAAACCAAAGCGTACAGTTACGCCTTTTTTACATGTTTTATATCCGCCCCAAGCCCAATGGGCTTTCGTTGAGGGATATTTGTTGCAAATATATAAAAATTTTTATTACGCCACAACCATTATTTTTTATGAAAAAGGAAAACCGAATGAACCTGAAAAATTTGAATTAAACACTCCAGAACAATGGGAAAAACTTTGTAATAAGATTAAGTATTGCACAAAGAAAAAATGTTAATATGCATCAAACAAAGCACCAAAATATTTTCGGCACTGTTTTTTAAATTAAATAGACAAAACATTATAAAATACTTAGAATTTTTTCGACTGATGACAGCCTGTTTAAGATGCTGTATCTGGCAATGATGGATATTACGAAAAAGTGGACAGGACGCCGCCGCGACTGGGGCGAAATTCATTCTCAGCTGGAGATATTCTTTGCTGATAGAATCAGCTATTGACAATTGCTGGTTTTTCTGATAACGTAAAAGCGGACGGAATCAAATTCCGTCCACTCAAATATTTATTTTCTGCACCATTTTGATTTTACACAAAACTTGAAGAATCCTCGTATGGTTGTGGGATTTTTGATAACAAATACTTATCTCTTTGAGAACTGTGG
>SFOB01000084.1 GCA_004554075.1 Treponema sp. | reverse complement strand
ATCTTAAGATGCTCTGAATCTGGCAGACGTGGGCTTACACGCTGACCTTTTTCGAGACGCTTCTTAAGAAGTGGTTCAACTTTGGCAGCCTTGCAGGTGAACTGGCGATAGTCTACCATTGGGTGGTGGTAGCGGTATTCTTTGCCGGTTTCAATTGTTTCACCATCAAGAGCAAGAATATCAGCAAGGGCCATTCCGTTTTCATCATAAAGGCGGAATACATTTTTGATTCCAGGGTTTGTAGTCTTTGCAGGGTTATCAGAGAACTTCATTGCTGGAACCATCTGATTTGTTGCCTTGTCGTGGCGGGCAGCAAGTTTGTAAACACCTGTGAAAGAGGCTTCGTTTCCGCCTGTTACCATGTGAGTTCCAACACCCCAGCTGTTGATTGGAGCACCACCTGCAACGAGGGTTGTAATGATTTCTTCTGTAAGTTCATTTGATACGCTGATTTTAGCCTGAGGATATCCGGCACGGTCGAGTTCCTTACGAACTTCACGAGTCAGATAAGAGATGTCTCCTGAGTCAAGGCGTACACCAAAGTTGTAGCCTTTTTCTACAAGTTCACCACCGGCAATAATTGCATTCTTAATACCAGAGTGAAGGGTATCATAAGTATCAATAAGGAATACAGAATTAGTAGGATAGATTTTTGCATATTCACGGAAGGCTTCAAGCTCAGAAGAGTGAGACATAATCCATGAATGAGCCATGGTTCCCATAACAGGAATACCAAACTCTTTTCCGGCGAGGGTATTAGAAGTTCCTGCAGCACCACCAATGTAAGAGGCGCGTGTAGCACTCATACCACCATCTGGTCCCTGTGCACGGCGAAGACCAAATTCCATAATAGGAGCTTTTTTAGATGCCAGCCAGATGCGGGCAGTTTTAGTTGCAATAAGACTCTGGAAGTTTACGTGATTCAAAACAAGTGCTTCGAGAATCTGAGCTTCAATAAGATTTGCATGAATACGAACAAGTGGTTCCTGAGGGAAGATAACTGTACCTTCATCCATTGTGTAAAGGTCACCGGTAAAGTGGAAATCTTTAAGATTATCAAGGAAGCCCTGTTCAAAAATCTTCTGCTCAGCAAGATATTTAATGTCGTCTTCGCTGAAGCGGAAGTTTTCGATAATATCCATCAGAGTTTCGTTTCCGGCAAGAATAGAAAAACCGCCGTTAAAAGGATTTCTGCGGAAGAACATATCAAAAACAACTTCCTGATTCATGTTCTCCTTCCAGTAGCCCTGAGCCATTGTCAGTTCATAAAAATCTGTAAAAAGTGCACTGTTAATGTAATTCATAATCTTTCCCTTAAGCGTCATTTCGAGGAGCCAAAGAAATTGCTGCGTTCGCAATGACGGTAATGTTTTATATATCAGAATCCGGGTTTCGTGGACGCGGACTGTATTTATATGTAAATCTTGCTCCCAGGTAGCGGCCAATAAAGCGGCTTAAAAAAGCATTGATGCGCCATTTAGGCCTGTAAAGAGCAACTGTTTTTCCCTTGAAAGCGCGTCTCAAACACTGAGCAACAACTTTCTGTGGAGGAAAGCCACCCTTAACTTCTTTGCGGGCTCCGTTAGAAGCAACGTTTGCAAACTCTGTACTTACCGAACCCGGGCACAAAGCACAAACCCTAATTCCCTTATCACGAAGTTCTGCTGCAAGTGCAACAGAAAAACTTAGCACGTAAGACTTTGTTGCTCCGTACACCGCAAAATTTCCCAGCGGCAAAAAAGCTGCCAGCGAGGCGGTATTAATCACAACAGAACCAGCCTTAAGGTAGGGAAGTGCAATTCCACAGATTCCTGTAACCGTAGTACAGTTGAGTTCAATCATATCCATCTGACGGTTGATTGAGGTATCTGCAAAAGGTCCGTAAGTTCCAAAGCCTGCATTGTTGATAAGTAGCCCGATTTCAAGTCCGCCTTCTATTTTGCTTTCTGCTTCGATAAAAGCCTTAAGATTTTCAACCCCAGGCTTTCCTGCAACATCCATAACTACAGGACGTACAAGTTCTTTTCCTTTTTCTGCATTCAGCTGGTCTGCAAGCAGACGAAGTTTTTCTTCGCGTCTTGCAATAATCCAGATTTCATCATAATCATATTTTGCACAAACCTGTCTGGTAAATTCTTCACCAATTCCCGAGCTGGCACCTGTAATTATCGCAATCCGCTTCATATCTTCTATTATATATCACACAAGTTTTTTAGGGAATAGGTGATAAATTCTAGAATGATAGAAATGTCTGATTTATTATTTGTTTAATAATCTGTATAATATAAGTATGAAGTTCAAAAGTTTTTTCACCGCAGGATTCTTACTCTTATTACTGACTTCCTGCACCGATAAGCAGACAAAAAAAGAAATTAAAACTCACGCTGCTGCAAGTGAATTGCAGACCTATATAAATCAAAAAAAATCAGAGCGAGAGGAAGCTCTCTCCCGCTATGTTTCAAATCTTCCTCTCGAACAGAAAATTGCCCAGCTCTTTATAGAAAATCTTGAAGGCTGTACTAACTTTCGTTCCTACGAAACTGTCGGCGCCATGACAGGCACTAAAGACGATAATCCTCTTATTGCCGGCGGCTATATTTTCTTTTCATATAACATTGCAGATTCCCGCGAACAGATGCAGGGCTATATAAAATCTATCCGAGATTACTGTGACACTTACGATAATATTCAGCCATATCTTTGCGTAGACCAGGAAGGCGGCTGGGTAAGCAGACTTAAGAAGTTAAATCCTAAATTGCCTTCAAATGAAAAGGTTGCTCAGGACTATGACATAAGAACTACTTATCAGCTTTACAGTGAACAGGCAGCCGGCATGAAAGACCTGGGTTTTAATATGAATCTTGCTCCTGTTGTTGAAGTTTGTACAAACGATAATAAAGACTTTCTTGATGGCCGCAGTTATGGAAATCTGAATCAGGTTACAACTTATGGCCGTGCCTGCCTGAATGCTTACGAAAATAATGGAATTGCAACAGTTTTAAAGCATTTTCCTGGCAATACAAATACAGACCCTCATACAGGTCTTCCGGAAATCACTCTGTCTGAACAAGCCCTGCTGCAGAGTATTGAATCCTTCCGTGAGTTAGTTCAGTATAATCCGGCGGCTGTTCTTATGTCCCATGCCCGCACCTCCGCTATAGACAAGGGAGTTCCTGCCTGTCTTTCAAAGGTCTGGGTAACTGATATTCTGCGTAATGAGTATGGTTATCAGGGACTAATTTTTTCTGATGATATTTTTATGGGTGCTCTGGCAGATAACGGATATCCTCCGGAAGTTGCTGCAATTCGTGCAGTAGAAGCCGGGGTAGATTGCATTATGATTTCCGAAAAACGTTTTGCAAAGGCAGGAAAGGTTTTGTATAATCGTGCTAAAGAGGATGCGGCTTTTGAAGCAAAAATTGACCAGGCAGTAAAACGCATCATCAAATATAAACTTGAGGCAGGGCTTATTGATGGGCAAGAAATCCGCTAAACTCTCTGGTGCAGAAGGCTTTGAACAATATTATGGTCAGCTTTACGGCGACCGCTGGCAGGCTCTTAAAGAATCCTTTGCCGGCGAGGGGAGTGCAGTTGAATACAAAATCCCAGGCAGCCAGCAATCTTACTTTCTTGACTCTGCATCTGTTCTTGCTGCTCTCTCCCTTCCACTGGAAGAAGCAGAAAACATCCTGGATCTCTGTGCTGCACCCGGCGGAAAAACCCTTGTGCTTGCAAGCCGTATGCCGCAGGATGCAAAACTTTCTTCAAATGAACGCTCGCCGGAACGTAAACATCGCCTTGCGACAGTAGTTCAGACCTGTCTGCCTGCAGGAATCTCTGAGCGTGTAATTACTTCCTGCAGCGATGGTGCTACCTGGTGTACACGCCAGAGCGAATGTTTTGATCATATTCTTCTTGATGCTCCTTGTTCTTCTGAACGCCATGTAATTGCGGATCCTAAATATCTAAATACCTGGTCTCCTTCAAGAATCAGAACTGTAACTACAGAACAGTGGGCTCTTTTGTCTTCTGCTTACCGTTTGCTTAGTCCTCAGGGAATTTTATTGTATTCTACCTGTGCTCTTTGTCCTGAAGAAAACGACGGAATGATTGAACGCCTTTATAAAAAGTTTAATAAGGATGGTTCTGCTTTCAGTCTGCTGGAGCCAGATCCAGATCTAAATGAGGTTTCTGCATTTGCTCCATCACTTACTCTTCCAGGTTTTGAAAAAACTCAATATGGATATATGATTATGCCGGACAGACAGAAGGGGGCGGGACCTATTTATTTTTCAATAATCAGAAAAGAAAAAACTTGTTTTACATCTTGATTTTTTTGTATTATCATTCATAATGTTAATGTTATGAGTGAAATTAATCATGAAGACAGACTTCAGCGCATTATAGAAATTGAGCGCGAACTCGGAGAGATTCAGGACGTTGACGTTCTTTTGGAACGAATTCTTACTGAAACAAGAAAGATTGTAAATGCCGATGCCGGATCAATTTATGTTGTCGAAGGCGATAAATTAAAAATAAAATACGGACAGAATGATACTCATCTTAAAGAGCTTGCTCCTGGAGAAAAGCTTCCTTATACAAGTTTCTCCTTCCCGATAAATGAAAAGCAGATTTGTGGTTATGTTGCCCTTTCCGGCAAGCCTCTGAATATCAAAGACTGTTACAGAATTTCTGAATCAAAACCTTATAAATTTAATAAAAATACAGATATCACTACAGATTATCGTACAAAATCTATGTACACAATTCCGCTCAAGATGGCAAACGGTAATCTTCTTGGTATTCTTCAGATTATTAATGCTAAGGATTCAGATGGAAAAATCATTGCATTTGATGATGATGCAGAAATGCTTATTTCTCACTTTGCTTCAAGTGCAGTTCAGGCTCTTCAGCATGCATACCTTACTGCAAATATGGTAAAACGTATGCTTAAAATGGCTGAGTTCCGTGATCCAAAAGAAACCTATCCTCATATTGAACGTGTTTCTTCTTATTCTCTTGAAATTTACGACCGCTGGGCTTTCAATCATAATATTCCAGAAGCAGAAATCCATCGTTACCGCGATAACCTTAAAATTGCGGCAAAGTTCCATGATGTTGGAAAGGTTGGTATATCTGACGTAATCCTTAAAAAGGCTTTCCCTCGTTTTACAGATGAGGAACGCAATATCATGAAGGGACACACCTGTATTGGTGCACAGCTTTTTGAACCGCCTGAGTCATTGCTTGATGTAATGTCACAGGAAGTTGCTCTTCATCACCACGACCGCTGGGATGGTGGTGCTTCAGGATATCCTGGACGTATTTCTTTGAGTGATTTCTCTGTAAAAGATGGTATTGTTCCTATTACAGAACCTTTGAGTGGAAAAGATATTCCGCTTTCTGCACGTATTGTTGCTGTAGCTGATGTTTTTGATGCTTTGAGTCACAAGCGCTGCTATAAGGAAGCCTGGACAATTGAAGATGCTTTCACAGAGATTCTGAATAATTCAGGAACACAGTTTGATCCTGAAGTTGTACTTGCCTTTATGCAGGTAAAAGACCGAATCTGTTCTATTCAGATGGCATATCCGGATGAGCCTGAAGACTAATTTGCAGCCTCTCGTAAAAGTCTGTGTATAACCTTATCAAAAGAGTTCGCGAATGCCGCGAACTTTTTTTTATCATAGCCTTCGTGGTGATGTTTTACAAGACCAATTTCTGCAAGCTGTAAATCAAAGTCCCGTGTACTTAAACGTTCTTTAATCATTTCCCTGGTAAACTCTGTACCACGGTCATTTATACAGCAGATTCCTTTTCCTACAAGACGGTCTGCAAAAACGATATCGCGGGTTATAACGAGGTCGCCTGGTTTACAGTTATCAAAAATATAATTATCTGCGGCATCTTTTTCTGTACCGCATACAATCATTTCAAAGTCACCTGTACCACAGGAGATTTTTTTATTTGCAGCAAAGACAACTTTGATTCCAAGTTTGTCTGCCATTTTTACTGTGTGATTTCTTACTAGAGAAGGGCAGGAATCAGCGTCTACCCAGATTGTGAGAGCCGCGTTTTCCATAAGTTAAAGTACCTTGTCGATTTTATCAATCATGTTCTGAGTGCGGCGTTCAATTTCCATTGTATCCATATCGTTTTCAACAGGAACATATTCGCCGTTTTCCATTGCTACTTTAGCCTGCTTTTCTTTGTATAATTCATCGCAAATCATAATGCCTGAAAGAATAGCCGTTTGCAGAGGATTTTTGATTGAGTCGATTTTATTTACGTCGTCTGTGATTCTTTTATAGTAGCCTAAAAGCTTTTCGAGATATTCGTTATCTTCATTTGCCTGGATCGTAAAAGAAGTTCCAAGCATTTCAATTTTTAATTTTCCCATTAGAAAATATCAAAGCCTAAGCCGTCGTGATTGTCTTCTTCTTCAGGAGCATCCATGTCAATGTTTGCATCAAATGTGTCTGCACTGAATTCATTAGTAATTACGTTTTCTGGAGTTGCTTCTGACTCTTCTGCAGTTTTTTCTTCAGTCTGTGGAACTGTGTCCATTGTTTCAAAACTAGGAGCACTCTGAACTGGTGCTGCGGCTGGTTTTGGTGCTTCTGCCTGTGGGGCAGGGGCAGTCTGTACTACAGGTTTTGCAGCTTGAGCCGCCTGATTAATCTGAGTTGCAGTTTTTAAAACTGAGTTCTCGATTGAATTCAAGCGGTCAAGCGCATTTTTGATTCCTGTCTCGATCTGGTTCTGATCTGACTCAAAATTAGAAAGCTGCTCCGACTTCGCAGAAAGCGCATTTGTGAGCTCGTCACACTTGTTGCGAAGAGCATCGTTTTCTGCCTGTAGCTGCTGAATCTTTTCAACAGCGCTTTCAACCTTTTGTTCAAGAAGATATACCTGATCGAGTGAAATCATATTTCAAACTTCCTTATGCCTGTACAGCTTTCTTAGCAGCTTCAACAACTGCCTTGAATGCAACTGGGTCTTCAATAGCCATATTAGAGAGAGCCTTGCGGTTCAATTTAATACCTGCTTTGTTAACTCCGTTGATAAACTGTGAGTATGTCATTCCTTCTTCACGAACAGCAGCGTTAATACGTGCAATCCAGAGAGTGCGGAATTCATGCTTTCTGTCACGGCGATCTACGTAAGCGTGACCGAGAGCCTTTGTTACAGCATCTTTAGCTGGTTTGTAGTTTGATTTTCTGTCGCCACGGAAACCCTTAGCAAGCTTGAGGATCTTTACACGGCGGTTCTTTCTTTTTGTTCCGTCTATTGCTCTTGACATATACTACTCCTATTAACCGTAAGGAAGCATCTGCTTTCTGATTTTCTTTGCATCTGCTTCTGCTACATAACCTGCAGCGCGAAGATTTCTCTTTCTCTTAGGAGAACGTTTTGTCAAAATATGACGAAGGTTCTGCTTCTTGTGCTTAACTTTGCCAGATCCAGTAAGAGAGTATCTCTTAGCTGCTGACTTCTTAGTCTTCATTTTAGGCATTTCTAAACCCCTTATTTTGCGGCTTTTGCTGAGATTGTCATCGACATGTTTCTACCATCCATTGCGGCAGGCTTTTCGATGTTGTACGCCGAGGTAAGTCGCTTTAACACCTCATTCAGAACGTCATAGCCGAGTTCAGTGTGGGCAAGCTCACGACCGCGGAAGCGGATTGTAACCTTAACCTTGTCACCCTCGTCAAGAAATTCCTGTATATGTTTGGCCTTAGTATCCAGATCTCCTGAGCCGATTTTTGGCTGCATGCGGATTTCCTTCAGCTTCAATACTTTCTGGTTCTTCTTGGAATCACGGAGCTTTTTTTCCTGTTCGAACTTGTATTTGCCATAATCAAGTATTTTACAAACCGGTGGGTTAGCATTAGGTGAAACTTCAACAAGATCCAGGTCACGGTCTTTAGCCATTTTGAGGGCTTCCTGTGTTGCAACGATGCCTAACTGATTTCCCTCGTCATCGATAAGACGAACCTCGCGGACACGAATCATTTCATTGATTCTCTGACCATTGTTTTTGTTGTTATTGTTATTCACGTATGCCAATTTTCCTCCTGGAGTTATAAAAACTCGATTTAAACATATAGCGTGTATCTTTATATTATATTTATTTTCTTATAGTGTGTCTAGTGATAAAGTTGATATTCAAAAACATAGAATCGTGTACATTGCTGCTTGTCTACTCCCGCTGAAAAATCCACAAAGACTGCGGGCGAGCCTCGTTGTATTTCTCCGTCGAACCGGCATTCCCGTATCGGCTCGATGCAGTCTTGTGTCTTTTTCTGCTCCGTAGCCAATCAGCAAAATAACATGTTTCTTATTAAGTTTTTGAAAATCATAATCCATCTATTATAAACTAAAGAAAATAAATATAATATAAAAATTATGGCGGAATTTGTTTCTACATTTATTACCGGGTTTCAGAGTGTCGTGGAAAGTGACCTTACAAAACGATTACCAAAATTAAAAATAATAAACCTGTATGACGGGCTCGTACATTATCGTTTTGACGGGGATTCACGGGAGCTGGAGAAAATCATCTATTTTAATAATACATTTTTTGTGCTCAAGACGATGAAGGGGAAGGGGCTTTCGTTTCCGTCTCTTGTGGGGGCTGTAACTTCTTCTAAGAATTATTTTCTGGTAAATAAGGGGAGCTTCCGTGTACGCTTTGTTCAGGAAAATCAGTTTGCCAAGGTTGATAAGGCGCTTACCCGACGGGCAGAAGATTATGTTCTTGCTAATTCAAAACTTAAGCTGGACAGGCTTTCCCCTACAAACGAAGTATGGTTTTCTATCCGTCGCGAAGGCTTTGCTTTCTGTGGAGAGCTTATTTCAAAGCGCGAGTTTACTGAAAAAAATCTGAACAAGGGTGAACTCAGACCGGAAATTGCATACCTTATCTGTTCTTTTGCAGAAGTGCAGGCGGAAGACACTATTCTGGAACCTTTCTGTGGTTATGGTTCCATTCCTACTCAGCTTGCAAAAAAGTTCCGCTTCAAAAAACTTTTTATAAGTGATATTGAAAATGAAAGGGTAGTACTTACAAAAGAACGCAAGCAGATTGCTCAGGCTCCAGAGGGGCTTATAGACTGCCGCGCCGCTGATGCCCTGAAACTATCACATATAGAAGACAAATCAATCAGCCTTGTAATTACTGATCCGCCCTGGGGCTTTTATGAAGACATTGGCGATATAAATGTATTTTATACAAATATGTTCAAGAGTCTGGACCGTGTACTTACCTCTGACGGTCGCCTTGTAATTCTTTCTGCCCGTAAAGAAGAACTGGAGCAGACTGCCACCGCTTCTGGCTTTAAAATAAAAACCAGCCTTCATACCCTTGTAAACGGTAAGAAGGCTGGTCTTTATTATCTTGTTCGATAATGGATTGCTTAGCTGCGCTCGCAATGGCGATTATTGCGGTGCCAGATACATTGGAGTAAATCTGTTTTCGTTATTCATTGACTTAATAACATCTGCAGGTACTCCAAGCTGGGCTGCCGCTTTTGCAGTTTCAAGTTCAAGTGCTTTTCCTGTAAGCATTTCGTAAACATTCTGTTTTTTCTGATACTTAAAAGTTTCTACCTTAATACCAGGCTTTTTAAGTTCGTTTTCTGCCAGGTCTCGGAGCATATTGTCCCAGGAATCAATTGCATCTACAAGACGAAGCTCCAGCGCCTGCTTTGCAGAATAAAGTCTTCCGTCTGAAATTTTACAGCAGGTGTTGTACTGAATGCTACGGCTCTTTGCAACAATGGAAACAAACTGATCATAACATTCATCACACATAGACTGCATGATTGCCCTCTGTTCATCAGTTACAGGCTCATTGTAATTGAACATATTTTTGTTTTTGCCTGAATGGATTGTTTCAGATTTAATACCAATCTTATCAAAAAGACCTGTAAGATCATAAGAAGAACCCATGATTACACCAATACAGCCGGTAAGTGTATTACGGTTTGCATAAATCTTGTCGCCTGCGCAGGAAATGTAATAACCGCCGGAAGCAGCCATAGGTCCCTGATATACATAAATAGGACGGCCTGTTGTTTTATAATCATTTAAGGCAAGATATACTTCATCTGCCTGGTAAACTGCACCACCAGGTGAATTAATGAAAATTGCCAGTGCTGCATTATTACTGTTATTCTTGAGGTTTCGGATTGTATTCATCAGCCATTTCTGATTGTAAGTCTGATTAGCTTCTGAAATAGTTCCTTCAATATATAAAGCTGCAATAAAGTTTCTCTTATACTCTCTTGCCAGGGTAGGGTCGTAAGAATCAGAATCTTCTGCTACACGATAGGTACTGATTTCAGAAGGCTTTGAAGATACTTCTTTATCAGAGTTCCTGAATGTGTAAACTGAATAAGCAACTATTGCACACACGAGGAGAATAAGAACTATAAGCCCCGATTTTGTTGATTTTTTCATTCTGATAAATCCTCCGGTTTAATAACGCCGTTTTCAATTGCTTCTTTTAAGAGAGCATGGTAGGCATTTACGTATGTCATGTTCATATAAGGAACGAGCCAAAGATCCAGGATTCCTAAAGTGAAAACTGAAAGAATAAGCCAGCCTAAAAAGCTCAGGTGCATTACAAACAAATCCCACTTGTGACCATTTGTAATCTTCATACTGATTTTCATGGCTTTTGTTACGGAAAGATCTTTGTATTCTACTATGAGGTAGAACATCTGAGAGTAGGCAATGGATTTAATGATTCCAGGAATAAAGAGAAGAAGAGACCAGAGAAATACCCATAATGCCTGCCAGAGCGCTCCGAGAATCGCACGGGCCCAGTTATTAAAGCCTTCTACAAAATCACCAAAATGAACAGGTTCCGGAGAACGCGACATTTTAAGATATACGCCGATAGTTGCAATTGAAAAAACGCTCATTACTATCATTTCTATAAATGATGATGAAAACATAGGAAAGGCCATTGTCTGCCATGACAGCATAATAGAGTCAATATCTCCAGAAAGCGCTGCATCCATATAGCCGCTGTTTTTTATTTGAACACTTTGAATTCGTGAAAAAATCAAGGAAACAATTGATACAATTACGGTGATGAAAACTGGAATACTCCAGCGACCAGCAAGCTGCTTTTTTGCAAAGCTCTTGTACTTTTTTCGTTCGAACATAGTTTTTTCTCCATTGTCTTTTTTTTATACCATATTATCATAATACTAAATGCAGGATATTTCAAAGAAAATTTGATATAATATCTGTTATGGACAAAAAATTAATTTGTGGACCAATGGCAACTATTTCTC
>SFOB01000083.1 GCA_004554075.1 Treponema sp. | reverse complement strand
CCATGCTGGAACTTCATAATTTCAGCAAGTTCCTCATCAATATTTACACCAGAGATTGAGTCGCGAAGATTACGAAGGTCATCCATAATTGCATTCTGACTCAAGAGATTTGTCTCTGCCTGTTCACCCTTAAGACCAACATTTGTTACTGTATCTGCAAAGTAGTCGTCAAAGGTTTTCATTCCGCCAACCATAACGCTTGTGTTACGGATAGCGGCAATTTCTACTGCTGCACGGCCGTCACCTGTTGGTGCGGTACCTGCGGCATCCATATAGCCTGCTGCAACGCTCATTACATCATTGCGCAAAGCCTGGTTTACTTCGATATAAGCAGAAGGATTATAAACTGGAGAAACTGAGAACTGACTTCCACTGGCAAGAGCATTTACTGCATCTGCCTGAGCAAAATCATAAGCACCGTCAGCTCCATTTTCTGCCAGAATTCCAGAATAGCCTGCAAGAAAGTAACCAGAATCTTCTACATGACGGATTACAAAATCCGGATTATCTACACTCTGTGCTGTTGTTGCCTTAAGAACAAGGTGATTATTCTTATCAAGATAAGCCTTTACTTCGCTTGTAGAATCATTGATGCGGGCAATAACTGTTTCTACTGTATCTGTGTGGAAGTATGGAACCTGAACATTTCCTGTTGAGCCACTGAAGGTCATTACACCTTCAATTCCAACCTGCTGCTGTTTATCAAGAGCATTTGTACCTGTAAAGCGGAATACATAAGAAGTATCAAGTTCTCCGTCTCCGTTGCGGTCAAAGTTACCGTTAGCATTTTCTACAAATGGATGCTGTACAAAGAAGTCCAGGCCTGTAACCTTGTTTGCACCTACGGCATTACGGTGTACATCGTTTACAAGGTCTGCAAAGTTCATTGTCATTGTGTTAAGAGTCTGGATTTCGTTGCGTACATCAACATCGCGGAGTTCTACAAGAGCACCAAGAGTACCACCGTTGAATACTGCATCATTTCCTGTATCTTTCCAGACAAGCTTAGAGTAGCCTGTATCATCAAAACGTGGAACAAGGTCAATTTCTCTTGAAATATTTCCCTGAACAATTACACGGCCACCTACGTGAACCATAAACTCGTCACTGTCTCTCTGGTCTGTAGAAATATTAATAAGCTTAGAAAGCTTATCTACGAGAAGGTCACGGCGGTCGAGAAGATCATTAGGATTATCACCCATTGCACGGCTGCGTACGATTTCTGCGTTACAGTCTGCAATCTGGCGGGCATAAGAGTTTACCTGCTTTACAGTAGCTTCAATATCACCATCAATAAGGTTTCCTACACCTGCAAGGGCTTCCCAACGCTGTTTGATTGAATCTGTAAGAGTTTCTGCACGAGTTACAACTGCCTGGCGGGCAGCCTTGCTTTCAGGATTAATTGAAAGCTCCTGCCATGCTTCCCAAAATTTATCCATATTTGAACGAACTGAAATATCATCCGGCTCGTTATAAATCTGTTCAATCATGTTGTAGTATTTTGAGCGGGTATCCCAGTAAGATTCCTGATTTGCCTGGGCAACAATGCGTTCATCAAGAAGTTCGTCGCGGATACGGTTGATAGACTGAACATCTACACCCTGACCAATAAGGCCTGGACGTTCAAGGCGTTCCAAATCCGGCTTGTAGAGAGGATCAAACTCCTTAATCTGTACACGCTGGCGGCTGTAGCCTTCTGTATTTGCATTTGAAATGTTATGACCTGCAGTTGTAATGGCATCTGTATTTGCCATTATGCTTCTTTTTCCTAATTCAATTCCAGAGAAAGTTGATCCCATAACTTACCCCCTAACATTAACAAGCACGCTGGCTGGCTGTGTCTGTGTAATAGTTCCATATTTTGTGTAATTCTTATTGCGGGTCTGTGGCAAAGCTTTTTCAACCACCTCTGCAATGAATTCACGAGTAACATTTACATAGTTAGAAATGACCTGATTTTCTACCTTGCATTTAAGAAGTTTTGTTCGGAGACGACCGAGGCGCTCAAAATATGGCTTAAGTTCATCTGTTTTAAGCTGATTCTGAATTTCATCACGGCGAAGATCAAATTTCTGAAAACTATCAGAAATAAGATTTACCTCATTAATATGACCTGTAAGACTTTCCCAGTCCTTTTCTGTAATTGCCTTACGAAGAACTTTCTGTTTTTCTGTAAGAATATCAAGAAGATTCTCCTCTTCTGCAAGAACTGTTGAATATTCATTTATTAATTCGTTCATCTCAAAACCTCGTTTAAAATTATGGTCATTCCCTTTGAATATCGGAATCTGAGTTTTTTTGTTTAGATTTTTTTTGACTTTTAAGGTCTTTTTTTTCTGAAAAAAATATTAAAAAAAAGTGAAAAATTCGACTTAAAGCTCTTGATTAAAATATCAATTTTGTGTATATTCATTATCACTAAGTCAGTTAAGACTTCGGGCCATTAGCTCAGCTGGTAGAGCAACAGACTCTTAATCTGTGGGTCGCAGGTTCGATCCCTGCATGGCTCATTAAAAGCTTCTTGCAAAAACAAGGAGCTTTTTTTAATACGGTGCCTATAGTTCAGCGGTAGAGCGCCAGATTGTGGATCTGGTTGTCGTCGGTTCGATCCCGACTAGGCACCCTGGGTGCAGGAAATAAAATCTTGCACCTTTTTTTTTGGCATTTAAGCCACCCTGCGCCTGTAGCTCATCTGGATAGAGCAACGGACTTCGAATCCGTAGGTAGGAGGTTCGAATCCTCTCAGACGCAACAAGAAAGTTAATTTTTTAAGAAACCCGATACATAATAAACAGTATCGGGTTTTTAATTATTCACAGAGATTTTTGCGTCTGAGAGGATTCGAAGCGAAGTGAGTGCTCATTAAAAATGCGAGCAGTGGCGCAGCATTTTTAATGATTCGGCCACAGGAGGTGGCCGAAAACGAACGGAGACGCCGTGAAGGGAGCAAACAGGAGGTTTGCGACCGAAACGGCGAATCCTCGTAAAAGAAAATCAAAGCTCTTTTTTTTCAAACCACGCCCTTAAAGCAATCCCCTTTATAAATACAAAAAAATACTCTATAATAAATACATGCCAATCGTTGAACTAAAAAATGTAAGCAAAATCTACCAGATGGACAAGGTTTCCGTAAAAGCCGTTGATAATATTTCCTTTTCCATTGATCAGGGCTCTTTCTGCGCAATTTCTGGTCCATCAGGTTCTGGAAAATCAACCCTTCTAAACATAATCGGCCTTACAGACCTTCCCTCTTCCGGCTCAGTTTTTATCAACAATATTGATATTTATAAAGACATAGATTTAAGCAAAACTCACAGAATTCCTCTTTCCATCGATTCAAAGCTTACAGATTTTAGACGTAACCTTCTTGGTTTCGTATTCCAGACTTT
Organism: Treponema sp.; assembly: GCA_004554075.1. Lineage (GTDB taxonomy): Bacteria > Spirochaetota > Spirochaetia > Treponematales > Treponemataceae > Treponema_D. The sequence goes on along the minus strand of SFOB01000083.1, from coordinate 7,943 downwards.
TAATCTTATTCCGGTTTTAAATGTTTATGAAAATATTGTAATCCCTCTTCACTTAGGAGACTCACCTGCTCTTCAGGCAATGAACAAAAAAGAGCAGACAGAATGGGTAGATTATCTTATTGAAACTGTAGGACTTACAAACTGGAAAAAGCATAAACCAAGTGAGCTTAGCGGCGGTCAGCGTCAGCGTGTAGCAATTGCCCGAGCCCTGGTAACAAAATGCCCTATCATATTAGCTGATGAGCCTACAGCAAACCTTGACTCTAAAAACGGAGATCAGATTCTTGAACTCATGCAGAAGCTTAATCGGGAATTAAAGACTACTTTTATTTTTTCTACTCACGATCAGAAGATTGTAAACCTTGCAACTCAGGTTATAAAAATCAGAGACGGAAAAGTTTTTGAAGAAAACTAATAATCCAGAGAAAGAGAAATAGAAGAACTAAACATAAAGGCCGGAATTTCGTATTTTGAACCGTAACCCACTACAAGCTTATTAGACCAGTCCGCATAAGGTAAAAGTCCAGAAACCAGGAAATTCAAACCTGTATATCCGTGTAATTCAGTTATATTAAAATGACTCAGCACGCCAAGCTTCATATTTTTATTTTTGCCCATACGTTTAATTCCACCTTCAAAGGCAATTCTGTCGTAATGTTTGTTTGGCTTTGAAGGATTATATTCATGCTGATATTCAATATTAAAACCGATATTCGGATCAAAAGAATCAAAAAGTCTGTATAAACCTGCAGTAGCAAGAACATAGTCATAGCCTGCTTCACTGCCAAGATTATTAATATTTTTTACCCTTACAAGAGCCTGGGCATAAGTGTCAAAACCAAAAATTGTTCTTTTAATTTCAAGACCAGCAAGATTTGTTTTTACAGGAGTAGTAGTTTTTTCCGGTCTTTTTACATAAAGGTTAATATTTGTATTTAAGACAGAAAGTTCAAGAGACCCGTAATAGTTGAAATTATTTGGTTTTATATCAGAAGAAAGATTTCCAGTAATTGCAAAAGTAAGTGTACCCCAGGACCAGGGATATCTTATATCAAGTGCCAGAGCAGCACTATCTTCTGCAAAAATATTTGCATAGGCTGGACCTGTTTTATAAAGGCACATATTAAATAATTTGTTTTCATCACCATAATAATCAGTATTGTCAAAAAGGCGGATATTTCCCCAGGAAATTGATTTTTTACCGGCAGAAATATAAACGCGGTTCAACAAAAGATAATCAAAATACAGGCTTTGTATTTCTGCAGTGAATTTATTATCAATTCCAGTATACAGGCTACCTCTTATGGCAAAAGAAGATACCGGAGAAACTGTCATATTAAGTGTATTTTTTAAAGTAACAAAGCCGCTTACATCATTGTCATTATCATCATTATCTCGCATGTGGACATAAACTATGCCGGCTTCACCACTGAAACTTCCCGAAAAATGAACCATAGAAGAAAATGCAGAAGTAAAAACCTGAACTGGAGTTTTATTTTCCGTTTTTTCTTCAACTACAGATTCTTCTATATCCTCTGCTTCTTCAAAAATGGAATCAAAATCATCTTCTTCAATAAATTCATTTTCCTGTGAAAAAAGAGAAAAAGCAAAAAAAGAAAAGATTAAGAGAAGAAGAGATATTTTTTTCATATTACTTTGCACTCATCATTTCAAGATATGGTTTTGTATATACAGTATCAGGTACTTTTGCAAATTCTACATTACGGATTGTAATCTGAGTCTGCTCGTACTGTACTTTTCCGCTGATTTTCTTTCCTTTAAGATTATCCTGAATCAGCATGGAAACAGGAATTGAATAACTCTTGCCTCCTGCCTTTACCAGCTGATATGAAGGAACTGCTGTAGTACGCAGTTTCTGACCGCTTAAAGAGTAATCTTCCTTCTTGCGCACAAGCCCGTCATTCTTTGTTATCCATAGCTTAAGCATAGGATAGTCAACACTGTCTACCTTGGCTTTAAGTGTAAACAATACACAGTTCATTTTACCTAGAGTAACTTCCTCTGCAGATTCTATTGAATAATCTCTTGAATAATGCTGTGGTGCAAAGTCCGAATTATTTGCATTTGTGTTCTGGAATTTATCTTTAGCACTTGTAAAAGTGAAACGCTTATCTGCAGGATCATAAAACCAGATGTTGCTGTCAAACTGAAGATAGCCCTTGCCCTTTTCTTTAGCAGGCCCGGTAACAAGTATTGTCCAGGCACCGGTTTTATCTCTTCTATACATTATCGCTTCGGTAACATTCTGACCTTCTCCAGGCTTATTCTGGACTACTGTATAACTTCCCTTAAAATCAGTTTCATAAAAAGCGGTATTGTCCTCTGCCCTTTTAAGCAGTGTCTCACATTCAGCATCAGACAAAGCCCACAGATTACCTGTAAATAAAAGTGCGGCAAACGCAATAACTGCACGATACATATTTTTTTTCATTTTCCATTAATCTCCATCAGTCTATATTACTCTGTAACAGCCAGAGCCTGACAAGGTGTTACTGAAACAGACTTCTTAACAGCAAACATAACAGCAGCAAGCGTAGTTACAATAACGACCATAGAAATTCCTAAGAAATAAACAAAGGAAATAATTCCCTTCATCTTACCATTAATAAGGAAAATATCAAATGCAGGTATGAATGAGAAGTCTATCAGACCGATTATGCCAGTCAGAACACATGAAAAAAGATATCCTGCAATACAACCGGCAATAATTAAAAGCAGAGTTTCTGTAAGCAGCATGCCGTAAATCTTAAATCTCTTCATTCCGATTGCCTTGTAAATACCGATTTCGTTGATTCGCTTCATGGCAATTACACGGAAGGTACTGCTTACACCTGTAACAATTATTATTAAAAGCATTGCAATTACAAAAGCAACGATGGCTTTCATAGCATCTATAATAATCTGTATTTCCTGAAGGTTTGCACTCAGTTTTATGAGGGCATAAGGCTGCTCACCTTCAAAATTATGGGCATAAATACAATCGTTGTAATAGGTCTGCTTATCTTCTACGAGACGGAACATATTTAATTTTTTAGAAAGCTTATCCTGATATTCCTGAATCTGTTGTTTTGAAGGACTTCCTTCCGGAAGCATTACACAGATACGATTACAGTATATTGCCGGGTATCCGTAAGCATTCGAAAGAACCTCACGGTCCATATATGAAGTATACATTCCAAAAAGGCTGGAATCACGGAAGATCCCCTTTACAATCATTGGAACTGTATTAATCTGCCAGGCTCCATTACGAAGCATAAAGGTAATTTCGTCTCCTGCATGAACCTCAAGCATTTTTGCAATTGGTTCAGAAAGCAAAACTCCGTTTGTTCCATAAATATCTTCTGCAGAACCTTCTATATAATTAAAGCTTGCAAAAAGCTTCTTTTCCTTTTCAAAGTTTACACCTTTAATAACTCTCTGGCGCACTCCCGTACCTTCAAAATAAAAGGCAGCGTAATCAGCATCAAAATCATAACGCTCTGCTATAACTGAATCTTCCGGGAAAAATTCCTTGAGCATTTCCACATTAGAAACAGGCTGATCCATACCGCGCCCGCCAATAAACTGCAGGTCTCCGCCATAATAAATCCGCGCCTTATTCTCAAGGGCTGTAAGCATTCCGTTTACTGAATAAAGACAGAATAAGGAAACTCCAACACCAAAAAGACAAACCAGAAATAAAGATAAATACTGTTTTCTGCGATAAACCAGGGAACGCAAGCCCATTTTAAGCTCGTCTTTCATTTTGCCCCCTGAATTGCATCAACAGGACTAACCTTAAGTGCATTAATAACAGGATATACCCATCCTAAAAGAGCAAGGGCAATCACAAGAATAAACAGCTTTAATACGTTTCCGCCTGTTACATGTACGGTAATTGCATCTGCACCGAAAAGCTGAACTAAGAATGAATTATGAAGAACTATATGAGCTTTATTAATAAAGTGTGTACAGATACGGCCTGCACATACACCGAGTATACTGCTTGTGATTGTAAGTATAAGGTTTTCAGTCATACACTGAAGCGATATAAACCGTTTTTTTGCTCCAATTGCGCGGAGAGTTCCGATTTCGCGTGTACGGTCCAGAATATTTATTACAAGTGAGTTATTTACAATAATAAAACCTGCAGCAAGAACTATTACAATTCCAATATTAAAGATTTTACGCATCCAGAAAAGGTAAAGAGCTGTACTTCCGGCAGCATGACGCCAGTCTGCAACCTGAACAGGCCAGCCATTTTTTCTGAACTGTCGGGCAACCTTTCTCATCACACGCTTTGTGTTCTGTCCTTCCTTTAATCTGACAATTATATAATTCCAGGTAGTACTTTTAGAAAAATCAACTTCTGATGCTTGTACCGAATTTGTATTCTCGGAAATCAAGGCCTCTTCTTCTGTAAATAAAGCTTCATCAAAATCTGAAGCATCAGCAAAAAGATCATCAAAGTCTGTAAAATCATTATTTTCTGAAAAGAGATTTGTTGCTTCTTCGTTTAATTCATAAGAATCAGAAGAAAATACTTCTGTAATACCAAGCAGAGAACGAACTGTAATCGGATCCGCAATAACAAAACGTCCGAAAATCTCATTATAGATATCGTATTCAAAAATTGCAGTTACATTTGCAGCACGAATTCTGTAATTAGGACCGTCTGCAACAATAAACTGAACTGTGCTTCCAACATCAACACCAAGCTTCTCTGCAGACTCGGTACAAAGCATAACTCCCCTTTCTCCATGAGCATAAGGAGCACCCCGTAAAATATGAATGGATTGCATCAGTGAAAGGTATTCTTCACCTTCAACTCCAAAAACGTAGGAAGCACGTCTATTCGCGCCGTCAGAGCGCTCAACCATAGCAGCACCGGAAATCTGACCGGTAGTTCCGGCGATTTCAGGCATAGATTTTAATTTTTCTGTGATTTGTTCGTAAGGGACTACAGTATCAAGAACGGTGAGCTCTCCTGTAACCGGAGTTTCATCACCAAAAAGACTCTGCTGTATTTTTGATTTTGGACGGATTATAAAGTCTCCGGTAAAGCTTGCTATGTAGTTTGTCTGTACGCCCTGTTCGGTACTGTCAAAAACAGCATTGGCAAGGCAAAAAAGACAAACTGCAAAGGTTATAAAAAGAATTATAACAATGGAGCTTCTGCGAGAAACAACACTTTTAAAAGCAAGCTTAAGGAGCACAATTGTCCAGCCTTATTATTTTTTACCTAATTTTCCATTATCCCAGGCAGATTTGATTTTTCCGCTGGCTTCAGGATCTTTCTTGATATTATAAATTGCGTTATTCAGAAAGGCCAGGAAAACAAAAATAAAGAAAGCTGCAAAAGTAGCAATAATAATCTTTTTTACGCGTCCAAGAGGCTCAAGAATAACGAAAGGTTCAACTTCTCTTTCTGCAATAATCTTATAGCTCTGTAAGAATTCATCAATCTGTCTTACTGTGAGCATAAGAGACTGTGCATCAGAAATATTTGAGTTTTCTGAATAAGTCTTTAAGATTTCATCATAAGTTTCCTGACGTGTTTTCTTAAGCTTTGCAACTTCTGTCAGGAATACACCTTCAATAGTATTATTTACAGTAACAACCATGCTATCTACAAGCTTTGTTGCTTTTTCAATATTATCTTCAGGAATTTTAAAGGTAACTACTACTTCATCACGAATTGGAGCACCATAAACCTGTATTTTCTTTTCCTTAAAAAGAAGCTGTGTTGCTCTGTTTAATTCAACATCTGTTAAAGGCTTGCTGTTTTCTGTAACAAAAGGATTATTCTTCTTCAACTCTTTTACAAGGAAAACAGGATCTGAAAATTCACCACTTATGGCAGACTTTAAATTACTGATTCTTCCAGGTAACTGTCCACCGATTACACCAGGTACAGAAGCAACTGTAACATTATACTGTACTGTAACTTCTCTGGTCATAGCCTTAGGGAAAATTAATGGACACACAAAAAGATAAACGGCTGCAAGTACAAAAACAACTGCAGTACCAATAATTATCATCATTCTGTGTCTGATTAAAACGGAAAAAAGATCAATAAGGCTGATTTCATCATCAGCAGTGTTAGCATTAGTATTTTCAATCTCACTCATAGTAAAAAGATTATAACATAATCATTATTTTTTTTCTATATTAAACAAGTAAACCATTAAAAGTATAAACCTTCATAGGCTCGGTTTTACCACGAATCTGAGCATCTGCAACAAATGACAGGCCTATAGTTTTTCCAAGCTTATCTGCGGCAGCTTCTGACAGCAGTAAATCTGTTGTATAGGTTTTACATAAGGATTCCAGCCGGCTGGCAGTATTTACAGTATCACCGATTACAGTATATTCCATACGATTTTCTGCCCCTATCGTTCCTGCAAAAACAGGCCCGGTATGTATACCTATTCCAAAACGAAGTTGTGGTAGCCCTTCTCTATAAAACTCTTTATTAACTAATTCCAGGGCTTTTCTCATATCAAGAGCCGCTTCAAATGCATCTTTAGCGCTGTTTTCTGAGCTTACAGGAGCTCCGAATATTGCCATAATCGCATCGCCAATGTATTTATTTATGATTCCATGGTGATTTGTAATACATTTTCCCAGGGCCGTAAAATATCTGTTTAATAAAGATACAACATCAGCAGCGGCCATTTTTTCACTCATGGCAGTAAAACTCCGGATATCGCAGAAAAGAACCGTCACTTCCCTTGTTTCTCCGCCCAAAGTTTCTCCAAGCCTTGCCTTTCCTGCTCCGGACATCAGATAATCGCGAACTTCCGGATCCACAACCTTTCCAAAGGTATCGCGCATAAACTCCTTTTCTGCAAGAGATGTTGCCATATCATTAAAACTGTCTGCAAGGTCACCTAACTCGTCCGAAGTTACAATTCCTACCTTTGTTTTATAGTCACCATTCTGAATATTTTTAGACGAAATAGTAAGTTTTTTAAGGGGATTAAGGATAAGCCTTGAAAGCCCCAGGGTAATGATAAATGCAATTACAAGCAGAAGAACTGAAACAATAATTACACCACTGTGAAGTGTAAGACCGTTATTAATCTGAACAGAAATATAGCTTGAAAGCAGAATAACTACAGGAAATACTGAAGAAACCATAAAGCAGAAAAACATAAGGTGCTTAAAAGAAGGCCTGAAGGAAAAACCGTTACGACTTATATGCCCTTCAGGAAAGACTTTTGGCAGTAATACTGTTCGGTTTAAGATTTCAATTGCAAGATAAGAAAGAGTCCAGGCCGTCATACCGGAAAAAAGAGCAAATGCCCAGCTGGAAATAAGAATTGCCTTAATATAAATGCCGAATCGTGAATGGGCATAAATTACAAAAGGAATTTCAATAAAATAATAAAGATTCCAGCCTATTACTGAAGAAAGTGAAAAAACAGAAGGAATCTCTGCTACATTTTTTACTATTTTTTCATCTGATTTAAAAATACGGTAAGCATAAATTATACATACCAGAGTTGGAACCAGAAAAGCAAAGATCATGGCAACTGATGAAAGATTATTGGTTTTGAGAAAAGCTTCCCAGATTCTGTTATTTTCTTCATCAAGAACAGGAATTGAAATGAGCTGGGGAACAAGAACGGCAATTACATTTGACACTAAAACTATAGCGCCGTATATGCGGGTCATCTTTGCTATAAACTTTTTGTTTAATTCCATGATTTTATTATATCATACTATTGACACAAATCAAAGTTTTCTATATTCTAATTTTCCGTAGTCGCAAGACTTGAATGTGATTTTTCACTCGCGGGAGTGGTGGAATTGGCAGACACGCCAGACTTAGGATCTGGTGCTTCGGCGTGAGAGTTCAAGTCTCTCCCCCCGCAATCATCTGACTACGAAACAGGTTTATGCGGAAATAGCTCAGTGGTAGAGCGCCACCTTGCCAA
>SFOB01000219.1 GCA_004554075.1 Treponema sp. | reverse complement strand
CGGTCTGGAGCAGGTTTTCCTTGATAATCTGATAGTCATCATCAAGGTTCATTCTAGAAGTCGTGATGATGTGTTCTACTTCCGAAATTACACATTCCTCGTGTTTTTTGAAGTCCTTTGAGCATTTGATAATCATTGCGCGTGTTTCTGGTTCAAGATATTCCAGAAGACCGTCGACTTCAAAATCGTCGATTTCAAGATAGGCGATAGCTTTTGCGAGAGGTACAAAATACATCTTGCTGATGTAGTCCATCAGAACTTTTCGGGTTGCACGGGTGATGTCGCCCATTGCATTTTCAACCATGAACTGAGCCTTTTTGGCTTCAACAGAAATTTCTCTTTTCATAAGCATAGCCTCCTTTTGTTTATTTCTAATATACGACAGACAGACTATCATAGAGTGATATGGGAAAAAATAATTAATAAAAATTATCGATATCACTAAATGATATTTTTTTGGGCTATACTCAAGAAACAAAACGGAGGTTATTTATGATAGAACTGAAACCTATAAAATCAAACTTTAAGAAACTTGATGATCTTACTGGAGGCTTCTTTCCGGGAGAAGTGACTGTGATAGGGGCACGGCCAGCAGTAGGAAAGACAGCCTTCTTGGACTCATTGATTAAACAGATTACTTTAGATTCGGGTACTCCTGGTTTGCTTTTTTCTCTTGAGATGTCGATTGAGGTGTTTTATATGCGGATGGTATCTTCGATGGCAAAAATTCCATACATGAAATTTAGAAATAAAACTTTAGATGAAAATGAAGAAAACTGTTGGGAGAAAATTACAAAACTGATAAAGGACTTGCCCTTGGAGATTAATGATAAGCCTGACATAAACATTAATGAGTTATGTGATGAGGCCCGTAAAATATATAATAAGGCGAACGTAAAAATAATTTACATTGATTATCTTGGACTTATTACTACAGATGATGAAAGTCAGCCAGTTTATGAGAAAGTTTCTTTTATTATCAAGAAGTTGAAAGTTTTGGCTCGTGAAATAAATATTCCGATTGTACTATTGTGTCAGGTTGCACGAGATGTAGGGGGAAATCCTCCAGAATTGAGTCATCTTCGAGGTTCAGGTGAAGTAGAATCTGTAGCGGATGTTATTTTTTTGCTTCATAGGGATAGAAAAATCAATGAAGGACGTAGTTCTCAGTTATTTATTGCGAAAAATCATAACGGCCCTTTGGGTGCGGTAGATTTTGCCTTTTACCCAGAGTTCGCCACTTTTGAAGAAACTGACTAAATAAAATTGACCTCCAAAGCTTTATTTACTTTTGGACCTCTATGAAAGTAGAGGCCTTTTTTTTAGTTAGCTACATTCTGGGCTTTTTTCCTCCTGCAGTTTCTTTACATCGCTGTCCCATTCTTCTTTGCGGGCCTGCATGGTTTTGTAGATCAGGGAGTTTTGGTCGGTGTAGGATTTTTTAATGTAATCCTGAACAACGGACAGAAGTTCTGATGGCATATCGGATTCTTCGAGGAGCGTTTCGGCATTTTCGGAGAACCAGAATATCTCGGTGTTCTTCTCATCAATATCGTCACTGGTGTTTATCTGAACTTCGATTTGTTCCAGCAATCCAAGTTTAAAGCTTTTACCATAAATCACATTAACTATGTTTACGGGGAGTCCGGTCTGGGCTTTCAGCAAACGTACTGGCGGCCTTGTGGGAGGATAAATAAAACTGTTCTGTACATCCGTCCATGTTATGTCTTCTATATTCTTTGGCAGGTTATCTAATACAACCATTTTGCCTCCTTTTGGATTATATTATTTCATATTGGCCTATCATCAAATGAGATAATCAGATGATATTCTTGTAATGGACTACTAGAAAAAAAATCAAGGGGATTGAAATGTCATCATGCATATTATGGTATATGGACGGAACTTTTTACGATGTTGAAACAATATATTCCGAAAATGATTGAAGAAAAAGCTTTAAATTAAAGAGCATCTTTAATGCTTTAAAAGCTTGTGTGTGCTATAGTAAAACCATCAAGCGTTGAAACAACGCAAAAGTTGACTTATGTCGGCTTAGATTAAACAGGAGGTTCAGAGATGAACGCTATGAATAGTAATAATTTCAATTTTCTCGAACATAGCTTGAGTTCATGGTCAGAGCATAATTTCTGGTCGGAATGCAGCTTCTCTGAACATTCATGCTGTGAAAATCATGAAAGCTGGTGCGAAAACAGTTCGTCGAACTGTAAGTCAATTTTTGTAAGCGGAGTTTTGGCGTAATCCTTCCTTAAGGCGTTGAGACTCCGGATTAAAGGGGTTATTCAACGTGAAAACTACATATCTTAAACCTGTGCTCGATTTAGAGGCAACAGGTGCAAAAATCAAAACACTTATGAAGCAGCGGGGTATTACGCCTCGTCAGCTGCAGATTCTTCTCGACTTTCCGTATGTGCAGACTATCTATAATTGGTTTGCGGCGAAGAACATGCCTACACTCGATAACCTTGTCGTGCTTGCACAGGTGCTTGGCGTGACAATGGATGATATTGTCGTTGCTCGTATGGTAACGGTTGAGATTGATGATTCGGAGGGCGTGGAAGTACTTAGCGCATGAAACTAATACGCGTATAGCTCAGTTGGTAGAGCATTGGTCTCCAAAACCGAAGGTCTTAGGTTCAAATCCTAATGCGCGTGATAGAACTGGTACCCAAGAGGCCAAAGGGGGTAGTCTGCAAAACTACTAGTCGTGGGTTCGAATCCCATCCAGTTCTCTTATACATGTGGACGTTGGCGGAGAGGTTTAACGCGCTTGATTGTGGATCAAGAGTTCACCAGTTCGAATCTG
>SFOB01000017.1 GCA_004554075.1 Treponema sp. | reverse complement strand
GAAAATCTGGAAAGAAAGACGCCATGAACATCTCAGTTTTCACTATTCAGCAGAGAGAGCAGCCTCCTGCTGACAACAAAGCTTACAAGTGGATTGAAGAGAATTTTGGTGTAACATTCTCTTGGGATATCCTTGTAGGTGATAAAGACCAGAAAATTGGTGTACTTATCGCTTCTGGTGACCTTCCTGACCTCGTAGAAGTAGACTCAGAGAAGTTCCAGGGTGCAGGTTGTCTCCGCGACCTTAAGCCACTCGTAGAAAAATATGGTCCAAATCTTATGAAGCACTACTCTACAGCTTGGAAAAAGATGATTGACCAGGATTCTGAAAAGGATGCTAAGGGAAACATCGTAAAAGAGCACATCTACTCTCTTCCTAACTATGGTGTAATCGATGGTATCCCATCTGATACATATTACAACGGAAACGGCTGGTGGATTCAGAAGGCAGTTCTTAAGGAATTCGGATATCCAAAGATTAAGACTGTTGATCAGTACTTCGACCTTCTTGAAAAATATTACAAGAAATATCCAACAATTGATGGAGCACCAACAATTCCATTCAATATCATCACAGCTGACTGGGAAGCATTTGACCTCTGGAACCCACCACAGTTCCTTTCTGGTAACCCTAACGATGGTAACGGACACGTTATCAAAGAAAACGGCAAATATGTTTACTATGATATCTTCACAGACAAATTTGCTAAGCAGTGGTTCCAGCTTGCTAACGGCTACTTCCAGCGTGGTTTGATCGACCCAGCTTCATTCACAGACAACCGTGACCAGTACTATGCAAAGATTGCACAGGGTCGTGTACTCGGTATGTTCATTCAGGGATGGCAGTTCATGGGCGAACCAGAACAGACACTCTGGACAGCTGGAAAAGATGAAAGAACTTATGCCCCACTTCCATTGACATTTGATGAATCTATCCGCCCACACTACCGTGATCGTTCACTTCCAAACCTCCAGAGAGGTTATGGTATCACTGTAAAGTGTCCTGAAGACAAGGCTATCAAGATCATCCAGTTCATGGACAAAATGCTTGAAGAAGAAAACCAGAAAGTTCTTTACTGGGGATTCGAAGGCGAAGATTACCTCGTTGATACAGACGGTTCTGTAACAGGAACAAAGGGTGCTTGCTATCGTACAGAAAAGATGCGTGCAGATCAGAAGGATCCAAACTGGCTCCAGAAGAACCGCGCTATCCTCTGGACAGAAGAAGCTCCAAAACTTGAAGGAACAATGCCTTCTGGATATTCACGTACAATGGACGACCTTCCATGGGAATATGCACTTTCTCAGAAGCAGGTTGACCTTGACCTCTGGGCAGCTTACGGAGTTAACTCATATGCAGAATTCGTAGATGCTAACCCTCCACAGAATACTGGCTGGTATCCAATGTGGCAGTGTAACCCATCTGCTGAAAACGGCGGATTCGAAGAAGAAGCTGCAGTTGCTATGACTGGATTCGAAACAGTTCAGCGCAAGTACCTCCCAATGATGATTATGGGTAAACCAGCTGACTTCGAAAAGACTTGGAATGAGTACTGTGCATTGCTTAAGCCTCTTACTGATGTTTACAACAAGTTCATGCAGCAGCAGCTTGATCACCGTGTAGAAGTATTCGGTGGCGAACAGTAAGAAGGACTAGTCAGATTTTGATACCTTGTATCAATTCTGACCAGTGACAGGTGAATACCACATTCACCTGTCGAAAAAAAGTCCACGGGAGTTTTTCTGTGGACTTTTTTTAACTATTTTTTAACGGGTGTTTTTTATGAAAAGTAAAAAAGCTGCTGTTTCTGCAGATTTAAAAGCCGCAGAACTTGCAAATAAAAAAAATAAATGGAAGCTTCTGGGTAAGCAGAAAATGCTTATTCTTATGTCTCTTCCTTTCGTATTATACATTATCTTGTTCAGATACGTCCCTCTCTGGGGATGGACAATGGCTTTCCAGGATTATAAGCCATACAAAACATTTTCTCAGCAGGATTGGGTTGGTTTTAAATGGTTCGTACAGTTGTTTACAGAGAAAGAATTCCTTCTTTCTTTAAGAAATACTGTAGGTATGAGCCTTATTTCTACAGCCCTTGGATATATAACTGCTATCTTAATTGCAGTATTCTTGAACGAAGTACGCTATATCGGCGTTAAACGCTTTGTTCAGACTGTATCTTATCTCCCACACTTCCTTTCTTGGGTTATAGTTACAGGTTTGGTTGCGAATGTACTTTCCGTTGAAGACGGTATTTTGAATGATATATTATTAGGTCTTGGTGTTGTAAAACAGCCTATTCAGTGGCTTGCAGTTCAAAAGTATTTCTGGCACATCATTGGTTGGACATACGTTTGGAAGGAAGTTGGTTGGAATACAATCGTTTACCTTGGTGCAATGACTGCTATCGACCCATGTCTTTACGAAGCTGCTCAGATTGACGGTTGTGGTCGTCTCCGCAAAATCTGGCACATTACTTTGCCAGGAATTAAGCCTACAATCATTATTATGATGATTATGTCTGCCGGTCATATTCTTGATGCTAACTTTGAAATGCCATACTTGTTACAGAATGGTATGATTCAGGATGTAGCAGAAACAATTGATATTTACGTATTGAAGTACGGTTTCAAGCTTTCACGCTACGGTCTTGCTACTGCTGCCGGTATCTTTAAGAATGCAGTAAATATTCTTCTTCTTATTTTAGCAAATACAATTGCAAAGAAGAGTGGTGAGGAGCGTCTGATATAATGGAAAAAACAATTGACTATGCCGCAGCCAGAAGGCGCACAAATATCAGTAATTTAATTTTAGATATTATCATTTATCTTGTTCTTGCTTTTGTTGTTATTGTAACTGTATATCCTTTCTGGAACACAATCGCAATTTCTTTAAATGATGGTTTGGATTCCCTCAAGGGAGGAATTAAGCTTTTCCCTCGTAAGTTTACATGGAAAAACTATGCAGACTTGTTCCAGACAGACCGTATTTTTAATGCCGGTATTATTTCTGTAACACGTACTGTTTTCCAGACTGTTTTAAGTGTTTTCTGTACATCACTTCTTGCATACGCATTGAGCCGCAAAGAGTTTGTACTCAGAAAGTATCTTACAACAATCATCGTTATTTCTATGTATGTAAATGCAGGTTTGATTCCAGGCTACATGCTTATCAAGAGACTTCATCTTCTTGGTAAATATGCAGTTTACATTGTTCCTTGTCTTGTTGATGTATTCAACTTCATTCTTGTAAGAACTTACATCAATGGATTACCAGACAGCTTTGTTGAATCTGCCCGCATCGATGGTGCAAATGAGTTCAGAATCTACCTGCAGATTATTATGCCTCTTATTGTTCCTTCAATTGCTATGATCTGTTTGTTTACTGCTGTTGGTGCATGGAACAGCTGGTTCGATACATACCTTTACTGTTCTAACAAACCAAAGTTGCACTCATTACAGTATGTATTGATGTCATTCCTCCAGCAGAGTCAGAACCAGTCTACAAATGCAAACGATGCTAACTCTATGGCACTTGCTGCTGGAGCTGGTTCTACAGCTTCTAAATCTACACCAATCAGTATCCGTTCTTCTATCACAATGGTTGCTACTTTGCCTATCCTCGTTGTATACCCATTCGTACAGAAGTACTTCGTTGTCGGAATGACAATCGGTGGTGTAAAGGAGTAATCCTAAAAATCATCAGGCATAAAGGGGTGGATGAAAATCCACCCTTTTTTTATGGATTGCTTAGCTACGTTCGCAATGACGAAGCAATCCAGAACAAGGAGATAATAATATGCTAAGAATCGTTAAAACAAAACTCGGAACCGTCGAAGGTCTTCCAGCTGCTGACCCTAGAATTACAGCTTTTAAATCGATTCCTTTTGCAAAACCGCCTGTAGAAAAGCTACGTTTTGCGCCTCCTCAGCCGGCAGAGCCATGGAAAGGAATCCTTCAGTGTTATAAATTTCCACCAATCCCAGTTCAGCCCTCCCCTAACCGCAATCCTCCTCCAGAAGACGTATATTCACGCGAATGGTCAGTAGACCCTGATATTCCGGTAAGTGAAGATTGCCTGTATCTTAATATCTGGACACCAGCAAAAAAAGCAGATGAAAAGCTTCCTGTTTATTTCTGGATTTTCGGAGGCGGCTGGCAGGTTGGTCACACAGCAGAAATGGAGTTTGACGGAGAACGAATCGCCCGCAGAGGAATTGTAGTTGTTACTGTAAACTACCGTGTAAATCTTTTTGGCTTTACCTGTCACCCGGAACTTACAAAAGAATATCCAAAAAATCCTGCAAATATGGGCTTACAGGACCAGCAGGCCGGTATGAAGTGGGTATACGAAAACATCGAAGCCTTTGGTGGAGATAAAAACAACATTACCATTGGCGGCCAGTCTGCAGGTGCAGGAAGTGTTATGTTTCATATTGCAAATAAAGAAAGCCGGAAATATTTTAAGAGAGCTATGGTAGAAAGCGGTCTTCTCTATACACCAGGCTTTGAAATGTTCCCAAAACGTTCTATCGCCGAATCAGAAAAGATTGGAGAAGAATTCTTTAAGTTCTGCGGCTGTAAAAATCTTGCAGAAGCCAGAAAACTTACCACAGACCAGCTTCGTCAGAAATGGGGCGAATGGGGTGGCTTTGGCAGATCTGTTGAATGCTGGACTCCAACTTATGACCAGAACTACAACAAAGGTCAGCTCTATGACCTCGTAGAAGCAGGAAAATGCCAGCCTTGTCCTATTATGACAGGTTTTACTACTGACGAATTTATCAGAGACGGAATTAGTCCCGTTGAATTTGGAATCAGAAAACTGATGAAGGAAGAAGAAAAGAAAGGTCTGAAACTACAAAATTACTGCTACAAGTTTGACGTGCCAATTCCAGGCTGGGATCATCCTGGTAAATTCCACTCAGTTGATTTGTGGTTCTTCTTTGAAACTCTTGCAAAATGCTGGAGACCATTCTCCGGAGTTCACTACGATGTGGCACGGCAGATGTGTGATTACTTGTGTAACTTCATAAAGACAGGTAACCCGAATGGTCTTGATTTGAATGGAAATCCGCTGCCAAAGTGGGATGCTTTCACATCAAGAAAATCAAACTTTATGGAATTTACAACAGGATGCGCTCAAAATAAAATTCCGGCAAATAAAGAAATGATTAAACATTTGTAAAGTTGTACGGAAACTTAATTTGCGCGAGTGGAGAAGATGTACAAAATACATGTGAACCATTTTGGCGGATGCCATTAAAAAAATAAAAGAGTTTTTGCGAATGCAAAAACTCTTTTATTTTTACCAGTAAAAATTGTGAACCCGTATTTTGTGCAGATTCGCAACGGAAGCAAATTAAGTTTTGTTATAAATTTTCTCCATTTGTTTCAATCACTTCTTTATACCAGTAAGCGGAATCTTTTGGGATTCTCTTTAATGTTTTATAATCACAGAAAACCATTCCAAAGCGTGGATTGTAGCCCTTGGCCCATTCGAAGTTGTCCATGAATGACCACTGGAAATAACCACGAACATCACAGCCTGCTTCTGCAGCAACCTTAAGTCCACGCAGATAGCGGTGTAAGAAGTCAATTCTGTTAGGGTCATGAACCTTACCATCTAAACTTTCCCAGTCGTGGCATGAAATACCGTTTTCTGTGATATAGATTGGCATATTATAACGTTTAGTAAAATGCTTTACGCCCCACTCCAGTGCTGTATCAAAAGTATCCCAGCCAATTTCTGTATGAGGAGTTCCTGGAAGACGCTTATAATCTCCAACATAATGTCCCTGGTAAATATTGATGCCAATAAAATCAATTTTCTGACTAATCAGCTTCATATCTTCATCAGTAAAAGCAGGAAACTCATCTTTTGTTTCTTCCAGAAGTTTCTCCGGATAGTGTCCGAAAACAATCGGATCTGCCCAGTAAGCATCCGACCAGAAAAAGAATTCACGACTAATAGAAAAATGACTCTCATAAGAGGCTTCTTCATCCTTTTTACTGAAAGGAATCGCAGGAAGACTAGCCAGAGTAATTCCAA
Source organism: Treponema sp. (assembly GCA_004554075.1). GTDB lineage: Bacteria > Spirochaetota > Spirochaetia > Treponematales > Treponemataceae > Treponema_D. The sequence continues at coordinate 29,122 of SFOB01000017.1, read as the reverse complement.
CTTTTGCATCTGGATCAAGAGAACGGATAACCTTCACTGCCCTACCGTGAGCCAGGTGAATATTGTGGCCCATGTGTAAAAGGTCTCGGGTACTCAACTGATATCCTGGGGCATGAGAGCCCTGAGCACAACCGCAGCCCATAAAAACAGAAGGTTCATTAAATGTAATGAAATTCTTTACACGGTCTCCAATCTTTTTTACAACAGCTGTCGTATATTCTTCAAACCAGAGAGGACTTTCCGGATTCATCCAGCCGCCTTTAAGCTGCAGGCAGTAAGGCAAGTCCCAGTGATAAAGAGTAACAAAAGGTGTGATATTATATTTTAAAAGTTCATCTACAAGATTACTGTAAAACTCGAGCCCTTTTTCATTTACTTTACCGGTTCCATCCGGAAGAATACGGGTCCAGGCAATAGAAAAACGGTAAGCCTTAAGACCAAGGTCGGCCATAAGTTTTACATCTTCCTTATAGCGGTGATAATGATCGCAGGCAATGTCGCCGTTTGAATTATCTTCTATTTTTCCACCACGGTGACAAAAATCATCCCAGATGGAAAGAGATTTTCCATCTTCGTTCCAGGCACCTTCAATCTGAAAAGAGGCTGTAGCTGCGCCCCAGACAAAATCCTTTTTAAAACTCATTTGAATTTCTTCCTTATTTTAAGCCTTCGTTGATTGCGTCAATAATCTCAGGGAAATACCAGGTCTGATTATAGCGATTGTAAAATCCATAGTGTTCATCATATTTGTTATCTTCAATTTCCCATACAGCATTATCCCAAACAAAGCATGGCATACCGTTTGCCTTTGCATTTCTAACAAAAGCACGGAACCAGGCTACGCGGGCTTCGAGATTATTTTTGTTTGTTGCACCATATTCTCCGATGTAAACTGCATAACCGTCTTCAATAAAATGATTGTGAAGTTTCTTAAACATTGAAGTAAAGTCGCTTTCTACCTTTGCAGAGAAATCCTTGATTCCAGGAGACTCCATTGCAAAGTTGTAAGGAGTATACATATGAACTGAAACAATCAGTCTGTCCTTGCTGCCATCATAATCTTTTGGCATTTTGAATGTACTTTCCAAAGCTGATTCTGGAGAAGCCTGCAGAGATGGAATGGCAACCATACGCTTTTTATTATTTCCGCCGCTTGCACGAATTACATCAAGAATATTCTGTGTAAGTTTATTGAGGTTATTCATTGCCACAATAGACTTCATTGAGGTTGGATTATAATACCATTCCTCTTTTGTACCACAGAGACGAGGCTCGTTCAAAACTTCAAATACCAGGTGCTCATCATAGCCATCATTAAAGGCAAGAGCAATCTGCGCCCAGGTGTTACATACAAAGTAAGCAGATTCCTCGTAATTTTCATCTGTAGGATAGAAGCCTGCCCCACGAGGCATTTTCTCATCCTTACCATAGTTATCGTGATGGATATTAAGAACTACATACATTCCGTCTTCAATTGCCCAGTCTACGATTTCTTTTACACGATTCATCCATGCAGGGGCAATTGTGTAGTTGTTATCTATAATGTGACGGCTCCAAGATACAGGAATACGAATTGTCTTGATACCAGAAGCCGCAAGACCGTCTATCATTTCCTTAGTAGTATAAGGCTGGCCCCAGCTGACTTCGGAAGCAAGTCCCTTTCCACCGCCGGTAGCATCAAGAGTATTTCCAAGATTCCAGCCGGTCTTCATATCGCGCACGAGCTCCATGGCTGTAATTTCTTTAAATGCTTTCTTTCCGTTATCCACTACGGCATTTTCGCGATTAAAGCAGATTATTTCCAATGGATTCACATTTGTAACAGGAGCAGGCTTTTCCTCTTCTTTTTCTGATTTTACAGCAGCCTTGGCAGATTGTGACTTCAGAAATCTGTCGGCCATAGGATTACTTAGCTCAACAGGTTCGTTTTTCTTTTCATTTTTTTTACCGCTGCAAGAAACTGCAATAACGGCAAAACACATCAAACAGAGTAATTTTATTGTTTTGTTAAAAAAAATCTTCATACTCCTAAATATAATCGAAGTATGAAGTTTTTTACAGTAAGAAAAATCTCTGAAAATTGTAAGAAAACAGTTTAGTAAAATGATCAATTAAAGGTTGTTCTTGGAGTAAAAAAAGACATAGCGGACAACATCATCCCCGTTGGCCGCTATGTCTTTTTTTACGTAGAGAATAACCTTTTTTATCGGCTCAATTTTCTGTAAACTGTTCTCTTAGGAACGCCGGCGTCTTCACCAAATTCCTTGAGTTTCCATTCTGCATATTCAGACCAGTTACCTTCAAAGAAGCGAACCTCTGAGTTGTTTTCGAAGGCAAGAATATGTGTACAGATGCGGTCCAGGAACCAGCGGTCGTGGCTTACTACAAGTGCACAACCGGCAAAGTCTTCAAGAGCTTCTTCAAGAGCACGAACTGTTTCTACGTCCAGGTCGTTTGTAGGTTCGTCGAACAAAAGAACATTTCCGCTTTCCTTGAGCATCATACCAAGGTTGAGGCGGTTTCTCTCACCACCGGAAAGTACGCTTACCTTTTTATTCTGATCTGGTCCTGCAAAGTTGAACCAGCCGCAATATGCGTGTGCGTTTACTTCGCGGACACCGCCTTCAAGGGCTCTACCCTTTTCGTCTACGGCACCAAGTTTTACAAGGTCGCCGCCGCCACCGAGAGTTTCGTAAACAGTCTTGTTCATATCAAGGCCGCTACGCATCTGGTCTACGTATACAAGTTTAACAGTCTGACCAACTTTGATTTCACCTGAATCAGGCTTTTCGCCGCCTTCAAGACCTGCTGCATCAACAATCATCTTAAAGAGAGTTGTTTTACCGGCACCGTTAGGTCCAACGATTCCGACAATGGCACCAGCTGGAATATGTACGTTCAGGTTTTCGAACAAGAGCTTGTCGCCGAAAGACTTTGTAAGATTTTCAATATCAATTACCTGACCGCCAAGACGTGGACCGGCAGGAATAGAAATCTGTGTATCTTTAAGCTGCTTTTTACTTTCCTGAGCCATGAGCTCGTTATAGCGGGTGATGTGTTCCTTATGCTTTGCCTGACGTCCCTTAGCCCCCATGTGAATCCATTCCAACTCGCGCTGAATTTCCTTCTGGCGGGCAGATTCATTTTTATTTTCCTGTGCAAGACGGGCATTTTTCTGTTCAAGCCAGCTTGAGTAGTTACCCTTGAAAGGATAGCCTTCACCGCGGTCAAGCTCCAGAATCCAGCCTGCAACCTGATCGAGGAAGTAGCGGTCGTGGGTTACGGCAATTACTGTTCCAGGATAGTCATGAAGATGCTTTTCCAGCCAGGCTACAGTTTCTGCATCGAGGTGGTTTGTAGGTTCATCCAGGAGGAGAATATCAGGCTTCTGAAGAAGAAGACGGCAGAGAGCGACACGGCGGCGCTCACCTCCGGAAAGAACGTCTACAACCTGATCTGCAGGAGGACAGCGGAGAGCGTCCATAGCAAGCTCAAGATTATTATCAAGATTCCAGGCATCGAGGGCATCGAGTTTTTCCTGAACCTCACCCTGGCGGGCACAGAGCTTATCAAAATCTGCATCCGGATCACCGAAAGCTTCGTTAATTTTATCGAATTCTGCAAGAAGGTCTGTAATTGGTTTTACACCTTCCTTTACAATTTCCATAACAGTTTTGCCTGCTTCGAGTTCTGGTTCCTGTTCCAGGTAACCGATTGTGTAGCCAGGCGCAAGAGAAGTTTCACCGGCGAAGTCTGTGTCTCTTCCGGCAAGAATCTTAAAAAGAGAAGACTTACCAGAACCGTTAGGTCCAACAACGCCGATTTTCGCACCATAGTAATAGGAAATACTGATATCTTTAAGAACCACCTTTGTTCCATAAGAACGTGTAACGCGGTCCATTGTGTAAATTATTTTCTTATCATCAAATGTTTTTGCCATTTATTTACTCCTTTTAGTTCTTATAACAGGCGCAAGCACAGCTTGCTTTGTGCCATTTTTTCGATAATCCTAAAACGACCCTATCGGCTCGTTTTTTAACGGATTTTCGATTTTAGGCATGTCGTCGAAGGTCTTTGCCATAGTGCAAATCGTTTTACACTTATAATATTACATAAAAAGGAGATTAAAACAACCTACTCTACGCCGTAACAATCATAGCCGGAAGAGCGCAGGCGGTCGGCTACGTTGCCAGTCTTATCTTCTCTAACAAGAACAATAAAATATGTTGTACCGCTGGCGCGTTTTTCTGTTGTGATATAGGAATCAAAACCTTTGGCTTTTACTTCGTCTGCAAGGAGCTTTGCATTGCTTTCGGTGCGGAAGAGGCCCAGCTGCCACTTGGTGAACTTTGCCGGTGCAGCACTGGCTGCGGCAACGGCTTTTTCTGCGGCGGTCTGTTTTGGTTCTTCCGGCATTGCAATGCTTCCAGTACCCTGCTCTGCTTCACCGCTCTTTGGAACAAAGAACCAGAAAGGTGTTGGAAGCAGCTGGGCATCACCCTTTACTATAGAAGCTTCTATTGATTTTGGATAAAGCTTTGTAATCTGCTGTGAATATGACTTTTCTCCGGTAACATACCAGAGGGTAAGAAGAACCGCAGGTTTTACGGCATTCATAGAATCAACTTTAAGATATGCCTGAAGCATAACTACCGGTTCCTGAATATCAGCTACATCATCTGCCTTACAGAGTGCACTCCACTGGGTATAAAGCTTGATATAGGCCTGAACAGTAGGATTTTTTGAATTACGAACCGCAGAATTAAGATAAGAGTCTGCAGTTGCATAGTCGCCGCAACTTAAAGCACAGCGAACTGCATCAAGAACAATCTGTTCATTAGTCTTTTTAGGCATTCCTTCTGCATCCCCTGCGGCAATGGCTGCAGCCTGGGCGTAGGATTTCTGGGCATCAGCATAAAGAGCCATCTGTTCCTGAAGGGAAGCCAGGAATATATAAGCAGCACGTTTTTCTGCTGCGACTGTCATTTTATTTATTTGAGTTTTAATATAAGAAACTGATTCTTCAACTGAATCTTTTTTGGCGGCCTCTGAAGTTACAAAACGCGCAGTCGGTTCTGCAGCAAAAACAGAGGCACAAAGGAATACTGCAAGTACTAATGAAATTATTTTCTTCATATATTATTTTTCGGCTTCCGGCTTGCGGTCTTTTACCTTTTTAGCTTCTTTTTCAGCCTGCTTTTCTTTAGCCAGACGGAGTTTTTCTTCTGCCTTTGCTTTTTTCTCAAGCTTTTTCTGAGCGCGGGCTTCTGCATCGCTTGGAGGAGCCTTCATTTTGGCAACAAGAATAAAGAGGAGGGCAAATATAATACCGGCACCAAAAGCAATAAGGGCAAGAACGGCTACAGGAAGTTCTGTATAGGTTTTGAAAAACCAGAAAGTGCAGACATTAGAAAGGTTCATGCCGATAAAGAAGGCCATGAATACTACGATCAAAAGAATTAAAATAAGTGTTACTATCATTATAAACTCCTGAACTAGATCCCCGGGTCAAGCCCGAGGATGACTTTTGTCATTCAAAGATGACATTTATTATATCAGTTCTCCGCGGAAGGTGTTTCCGCTGAGTTCGGTTATTTTTACGTTTACAAAAGTGCCGATTTTTGACTTATCAGCCTTAAAAGCAATTTTTTCATGCTGCTCTGTCTGGCCAAGAAGCTCATCTTTATCATCACGGCTCACGCCTTCTACTAAAACCATAGCAGTAGAGCCAACCCGCTTAGACATCTGCTCGTGAGTATGTTCCAGCTGAAGATCAATTACCTTCTGCAGACGTTCCTTACGAACATCCACAGGAAGCTGCTCCATTTTTGCAGCAGGAGTTCCTTCACGCGGATTATAATAGTACATCATTGCAGACTCATATTTTACCTGACGCATTAAATCAAGAGTATCTTCTACATCTGCTTCAGTTTCGCCAGGGAAGCCCATCATAATATCAGTTGTGAGGGAAACTTCCGGAATGCGGGCCTTTATGCGGCCAACAAGGTCCAGATACTGTTCACGGGTGTAGCGGCGGTTCATTGCCTTAAGCACTGCAGTAGAACCATTCTGTACCGGAAGATGAATATGACGACAGATTACAGGTTCACGGGCAATTACATCAATTACATCATCTGAAAAATCCTTTGGATGGGAAGACATAAAGCGTACCCATTTAACAGGAGAAGAAGTTTCTCGAAGATGATCTGCGATTTTCTGCAGTAAAGCAGCAAAGTTTACCCCTTCGCTGTTGTAGCTGTTTACATTCTGACCAATCAGGGTAACTTCACGAACCTTCATTTTACCAAGAAGATCCAGCTCATTCAAAATCTCATTAACCGGACGGCTGAGCTCACGGCCACGAACATAAGGAACAATACAATAGGTACAGAAATTGTTACAGCCATGCATGATAGGGACAAAGGTTGAAAAAGCGCCCGGCTCGGCAGACAGGGAAGCAAAGCGGTACTGCTCAGAATCATCAATCTGATAAGGCTTTCTGCCCTCTTCTATTGCAGAAATAATCTCCGCAAAATGATGCTTTGCATAAGTTCCAACAACATAATCAATAAAAGGATAATCTTTTTGAAAGCTCTGCAAAAGACGCTCTGCCATACAGCCCATTACAATAAGAGTCAGAGGCTTTGCACCGTCTTTTACATATTCAACAGCCTCTTCAAGCATCTTTGTTTTTGCACCAAGCTTACATTCCCTTACAGCTTTAAGACCTGAAAACCAGCCGAGACGTCCCAAAATACGGTTTTCTGCTGTTTCGCGGATTGAACAGGTATTAATAACAGCAACATCGGCTGTCTGGGCAGATTCGGATTTTTTCCAGCCCCTTGCAATAAAAAGCTGTTCAACTGCGGCAGATTCTGCAATATTCATCTCGCAGCCATAAGTTTCAAAAAAATATGTCTTCATACCTTTCTAATATACAGTAAAAATAAGATTTTTCAAATATATGGATAATACCTTTGCGTTAACTTTAGTTTTCTTATATAATTAATTTAATGAGAAACCTAGTAACAATGAAGGATATAGCCGATGAGCTTGACATCACGGTTATGTCTGTATCAAAAGCGTTATCAGGTAAAGAAGGGGTGAGTGAAGATTTACGTGCCAAGATTCTGGCAAAAGCCGAAGAACTTGGTTACAAAAAAGCTGCACCCTCTTCAAATGATGACGGCTCCTCGCACAATATAGGTATTTTGATTGCAGAACGCAGTATGAATGCCAACGCTACCTATATGTCTTTGCAGCAGCCGCTTATTTCTAATCTTACACAGCTTAATTACTACGGTATTACAGAAATTATTTCTGATGAAACTGAACATCTTTTAATTCTTCCAAAAATCCTTAAAGAAAACAAAGTAAATGCCTTTATTATCCTTGGACAGATGAGCAAGGAGTATGTTCAGATCCTTAAAAACACAGAAAAGCCTTTCCTTTTCCTTGCACATATTTATGATGATGTAAATGAAGGCGGAATTATTACAGATAACCTCTATGCCGGTTTTACACTGGCAAATTATCTTATAGATCAGGGCTGCAAGACAATCGGTTTTGTTGGAAACATCCAGTTTGCAGAAATTGTTATGGACAGATACCTTGGAATTGCAAAAGCCCTGCTCCATCACGGTTTTGATTTGAGAAAAGATCTCCTGATTCCGGATGTAACTGATTTTGGAGAGGAAATCAGCCTGATTTTACCGGATAAAATGCCGGATGCCTTTATCTGTAACGACTGCAGAACCGCATATAAGCTTATTCATAATCTTGAAGGCCTTGAATACAGCATTCCAAAAGACATTTCTGTAGCTGCTTTTGATGATGGTATCTTTGCTGACATTGGAATTCCAAAATTAACTACATACAGCATCAATTACAATACAATGGCCCAGCTTGCCGCCGAAAGTATTGTACTTAAGCTCGAAAATCCTAATATTCACATTGGAAAAAAGGTTGTACACGGCAATGTTGTTGTGCGCGACTCTGTTCGCAAGCTCAAATAAGCTGATTTTCCCCTAATATTACCCAAATATGACTGAGGTCACATTTAAAAACATTCCCAGAATCACTTTAAACTCAAAATTTCCTGTAAATTCCGCATTTTTTTTGATTTTTTTAAACTTTTTTTTAAATTTTTCTTGACATATTACTCAGGTCATATTACTATAATCATAGGTTAAGTAAAGTTAACCGAAAGTTAAAAACAAACATTTAAAAATGAATTAAAAAAGAAAAAGTTAAAACAAAATTTAAAAATGAGTTAAAAACAAAACATTTATTTAAAAAACTGTATTTGGGTTTTTGGTATTTTACGTATACGTTATAAGAGCCGTCAGATGTTTCTGGCGGCTCTCTTATTTTTTAAGGCTTTAGGCATTTGCCTGCCCTGGCACAACTTTTTTATTCAGAATATTCAGCAAAGGCGTAGGCATTATGGTTATGAATGCTTTCATCATTTTCTGCTTCAACAGAAAACCTTGTAAAACCAAGCTTTTTCAGGCCTAAATATACTTCGCGGACAACATCTTCTACAAAGCGTGGATTTTCATAGGCATGCTCAGTAACAAACTTTTCGTCTTTGCGCTTCAAAAGAGAATAAAGAGGAGTTGATGCACACTCTTCTATCATAGAAATTACATCTTCTATCCAGAAAAACTCTTTATAAAGCAGGCGAACGCTTACAAGCCCCCTCTGATTATGGGCACCATATTCAGAGATTGCCTTAGAGCAGGGACAAAGTGTTGCAACTGGCACCTGAATGGAGATATAGAACTTTCTTTCTCCATTCTCGCTAACCTCGCCTTCATAAGAGCATTTATACTGCATAATTCCGGCCGCTTCGGTTACAGGAGCCTTTTTTTCTATAAAATAAGGAAACTCTATACGGCCAAAAGCCTTCTGAGCAGAAAGCTTTGTACGCATTTCCTCCAGCATGTCCAGAAAGTGATGCATGGAAATATCAGAATGATACTTATGAAACACTTCGATAAAACGGGACATGTGGGTTCCCTTGTAGTTATGAGGAAGATTCACATACAAGTCTACAGAAGCGGTTGTATGCTGCTTTGCCGCATTCTTATCAAGTACAACAACAGGATATTTTACACCCTTTACGCCAACCTTCTGGAGGGGTACGGCACGGGTGTCTTCTTCACTTTGAATATCTATCATTAATTTGCCTTTCTTTCTGCACTTTCAAGGGTGTTCTGCATGAGCATGGCGATGGTCATGGGGCCTACTCCACCAGGAACAGGGGTGATAAATGAAGTTTTTTCCTTCAAATCATCAAAATCACAGTCACCAATCAGGCGGAAACCAGACTTCTTTGTGCTGTCTGGAATGCGGTTTACACCAACATCAATTACAACCGCGCCGTCTTTTACCATATCTGCAGTCAATGTATGAGGATGACCGCTTGCAACAACAATAATATCAGCCTGGCGGGTAATTTCTGCCATATTTTTAGTACCAGTGTGGCACATAGTTACAGTACAGTTTGTATCTTTGCGGGCAAGAAGGATTGAAACAGGCTTTCCAACGATATTTGATCGGCCGATTACAACTGCATGCTTACCGCTTGTTTCAATTCCCGCTTTTTTAAGGAGTACGATGATTCCGTGAGGAGTACAAGGAAGGAAACCAGGGCGGCCAATCATAAGATTACCAACGCTTACAGGGTGAAAGCCGTCTACATCCTTTTCCGGAGAGATAGCCATAATCACTTTTTCTTCATTAATATGCTTTGGAAGAGGAAGCTGAACGAGGATTCCGTGTACAGAATCATCTGCATTGAGTTCATCAATTAATTTAAGAAGTTCTTCTTCGCTTGTGTTTTCTGGAAGATGTACCGAGCGGTCTACCATGCCAACTTCTGCAAGGGCCTTCTGCTTTCCTGTAACATAGCTTACGCTGGCAGGATTCTCACCTACTAAAATAACTGCAAGACAAGGGGCAATTCCCTTCTGTTTAAGCTGGCTTACCTTTTCTGCAACCTCTGCACGTACATCTGCTGCAACCTGTTTTCCGTCTATGATAACTGCGCTCATGTAACCTTCAACGCTCCTTTGGGTTTTATTGATAAACTGAACAAAAATCAGTATATTCTTATAGTAACAAAATATACTGAAATAAAAAAAAGGTCGCAATATGAAACGCTTTATTTCCATATTATCTGCCATTCTTTTCTTGTCTGCTGCCGTTTTTGCAGAAGATTATTATGATGATGGTGATGAATACAATGACGGATATGTTTATGAACAAAACGGTGCAGGAGATCAGTTCTTAAAGATTGACCTGGCCGCAAACTTTCCATTAAATTTCGGATCTCAACTTAAGGTTGGTGGTCTTGTTTCTGTAGGATATTATCAGTTCCTTAATCAATATTTTGCTATTGGTGGAGATGTACTTGTTACTTACAATATTTCTGTAGGTAAAAAGCCTCTCTTTATGGTTCCTATTACTGTAGGTGCCATGTTCCAGCCATATATCGGCAAGTTTGAATTCCCAATGATGCTTAATATTGGTATTGCAACAATTTCCTGCCAGTCTATGACCTACTTCCCTGCTTTTACAGCTAAGTTTACTGCAGGTGCTTACTTCAGATACTCTGAAACCTGGTCTTTTGGCATTACTTCTACAACTTACTGGATTCCTCAGTGGTTCCTTATGGACTCTGCTACAAGAGGACACGCTGCAAATAACGGATTCTTCACAAGTGCCGGACTTTCGGTTCGCTATCACTTCTAAATCAGGATGTAAAAAATGAAAAAAATTGCTTTACTTACTTTAATATTTTCAATTTTCCTTCTTTCAAGTTGTCAGGATGCAATCTTTGAATCAATTATGGAAGACGTTATACCGGAATCTGCAACAGTTTCTGGACGAATTACAAGCATTACCCGCTATACAGCTGCCGGAGAAGAATACCTTTTCCTTGCTGCAGACGGAGGTCTTAGATACAAGCCTAGATTAAATAGTGAACACGGTGCATGGAAGGTATTTGATCTTCCTTTTGAACTTATTCATTATAATTCAGAAGCTAATGCTTATGAAGGAGAACAGATTCTTACAGTTCTTGCAGATAATGAATATCTTTATCTTGTAAATACAAGCTATACATACGATTCAAGATATGGCCAGAATTATCCTTATAATTTCAAAATCTGGGCTGTAAAAGATTTTACAAAGAATGGTGATGAACTGACTGCTGATAATGCAGCCTGGACTCCATATACACCATCAGAAACTGAACAAAATGAACTCTTCCCTATTGCAAAGAATAGTGATGATTATTATTTCTCATATTTCAACGTATTCCAGACAAATGCGCCAAAACAGGCTCACAGAGCAGCATATCTGATGTCATATGATAGTACAAATAAAACCTATACTTACCATCAGTTCAATGGTAATGAAGAAAAAAATCTAACAAAACTTACTTTAGACCAATCTACATTTATTGACCCTAACCGCACAACAGATTCTTCTTATGTTGCTGTTGCACGTTCTGCCGTATGGTTTAATGGTGGAATAAAGTTTATTGCATCTCGTGTTGCTACTACTAACGAAACATACGATGACGATCCAACTTATTACTATTATACAAACGGCAACAGCAAGCTTTATTACAACTCAAGTGATACAGAAACAAATGCATCAGGCATAGATGCAAATACAAGTTATATAATTTCCGCTCTGGCTACTACAGAAGATTCAATTTTGATTGGTTATGGTTCTGTGTCAGATACAAGTGCAGGCGGAATTGGCCGCATGCTTCTTAACAGTGGAGTTCCAACAAAGCTCGCATCTTTTGAAACAAATGCAGCTTTCCAGATTACATCTTCTTATAAGGTTGTAAGCCTTTTGAATGCAACTCCTGATCTGCCAGAATTAAACAGCAACCTTTATGCATCAATAAACTTTGCGAGTGCTTCTAACAGCTTTGACAACATAGGTTTGTGGTCTTATTACCCTGAGCGCGGTCTTAGCGGCTGGAATCGTGAGTAGACATCTTTCATCTGATATTCAAAAATAATTTCTTAAAAGCCGTGCTTGACACGGCTTTATTTTTTGCTGACAATATAAAGTATGAGCGACAGCTTATTTGAACAGATTAAACTGACTCAGGAACCACTGGCTGCAAGAATGCGGCCTAGAAATCTTGATGAATATATTGGACAAGATCATATAGTTGGAAAAGGACGCTTACTTCGCCGCGCCATTGCAGCAGACCAGCTCACTTCTGTTATTTTTTATGGCCCACCGGGAAGCGGTAAAACTACCCTGGCCCGGGTTATTGCAAATCATACAAAATCAAACTTTATCACCTTAAATGCAGTTCTTACCGGTGTTCAGAATATCCGCGACTCTATTAAACAGGCAGAAGATTACTATAATCTTTACAGCCGACGTACAATTCTTTTTGTAGACGAGGTTCACCGCTGGAACAAAAGCCAGCAGGATGCCCTTTTACCCTGGGTTGAAAACGGAACCATTATTCTGATTGGAGCGACTACAGAAAATCCATTTTTTGAAGTAAACAAGGCTCTGGTAAGCCGTTCACGTGTATTTCAGCTTAAGCCTCTTACCTATAACGACCTTGAAAAAGCAGCCTACCAGGCTTTGTCTGATGTAGACCGCGGTTACGGCCACTGGAAGGTTGAGTTTGAAGAAGGAGCTCTTGAGCATCTTATTGAAACTGCAAATGGAGATGCCCGCTCTCTTTTGAATGCCCTTGAGCTTGCAATTGAAACTACACCTGAAAAATGGTCACCATATTCAGAGCCACCGGTTCCAGCATATGGAACAAAGATTTACATAAGCAAAGAAGCAGCCGAAGAATCTATTCAGAAAAAGGTTGTGCTTTACGACCGGGACGGCGACTATCATTACGACATAATATCAGCCTTTATAAAGAGTCTTCGTGGACGCGACCCGGATGCAGCCTGCTACTGGCTGGCCCGAATGGTTGCAGCAGGAGAAGACCCTCATTTCATTTTCCGCCGCATGCTTATTTCTGCCTGCGAAGACACAGGTCTTGCAGATCCTAATGCTATTACTGTTGTAGAAAGCTGCGCAAATGCCTTTGACCGAGTTGGTATGCCGGAGGGACGTTACTTCTTAGCACATGCTGCCCTATATCTTGCCACCGCGCCAAAATCAAACTCAAGCATGGCCTTTTTTGATGCCCTTGCTTCGGTTGAAAAAGAAGATGCAGAAGTTCCTAATCACCTGCGCGACAACAACCGAGACGCAGAAGGCTTTGGACATGGAGCCGGTTACCTCTACCCTCACGCTTACCGCGACCACTGGGTTGCCCAGCAGTATCTGCCGGATACTTTAAGCGGCCGTGTATTTTACACCCCAAGCACTCAGGGCTATGAAGCTACAATCCGCGAGGGTGTGCTTTCCCGCCGTGAACTTCAGATTGCAGCTATTCTTGAAAAAACACAGAGCCACGGAGAATATACAACAGATGAGCTTGCATCTTCTCCGGAAGAAACAGGTTCAATCAATATATTTACTGCTAAAAAGCCTGGTGCCGACGATGCGGAAAAATCTGAGTTTGGCGAGAATCCAATTTCCGAATGGTGGGTAAACGAACACTTTAAGAGCGGCTCGGTAAAGTCAGAAGAAAATCTTACCTTCAGTCCAAAAGATCCTGCCAAGGAAGTTGTTCTTGACCGCGCAGACCGTTTCTGGCGACAGAGACTTGATTCAAACCGCGCCGAGGTTCTTCTTGGAATCCGTGACACTATGATTTCTATGGCAGAGTTACTGCGCCACCACCGTTCATTAATCTGGAATGCAGATAACGGACTTTTGCTTTGGGATATTGCCAGAAAAACACCGGAAGGAGTTACCTGCGGAGTCTGCAGAAGCGAAAAAGGCATGCAGGTTCTCGAACAGTATGGCCGCACCTTGGGAAGCCTGGACAGACCTATTCTGCAGTATCGCGGAACTTCAATTTCAACTGATTTCCTGACTCAAAAGGATTTCTATAATATTCTCGTAAAGTTCCAGTATAACGGAGCTGTTTTTGACCGCCTTTTCTTTACAGATCCATTTGCAAGCGAACCTTCAATTATCGCTCTGGCAGATTCCCTTGCCGGTATTATGACCCCTCAGAAGGATGCAGACGAAGCAGAAAGTCCTGCCATGCCTTATTCCGACATTGATAAGGGAGATGACAAAGCCGGCGAAGATTTTACCTATGAATGTCCTCTGGCAAACGGCTGGAAGGTTGTAATTTCTCAGAAGATTCCATGTCGTGGCCAGCATATCAGTGAGCTTGTCCGCAAGCAGATTCTTTCCCCTGAAAGTATTGGTCCTTTTAAGGAAACTCTGGATAAGATGGAAGCCGCAGAACAGGAATTCTTTGGAGACAGAGATAATCCCCTTTTCTCCTGGGATGGCATTTTCATTGCAAACCTTTTCCGCAAACGTGGCTTTACAGTAAAAGCGGCTTCTCAGGTGCTAACAGAAAGACGCCGCATTACTCCTGCAGAAATTGAAAAATGGTTCAGTCCGGAAAGCTCTGCTTACGGTGCAAAAATCAGCCAGGCCTGCGGCAATGCAGATCTGCAGAAAATAGTAAATCTTATGATTACAGCCTGCGACCGCACCCTCTTTGAATGGAAGAGCGAAATTGCATTCTTTACTATTGAACGCTAGGGTGTTGACAGAAGTTCAAAAATTTCTAAAATAGATTGTATGAAATTAAACTCTTTGGTCAAAGTCGTATCAGTCCTCGTCGTACAGGTTACAAGATAACCGGGAGTGAATGATATATTTTGGCTGAAGCAAAAATATAAGAAAGAAGCTCTCCGGTAAGGGGAGCTTTTTTGTTTTCCGGCCGGAGAGTACAATAAGGAGTTACAAATGAAACACACTGGCGCACAAATCATTGTTAAGTTACTGGAAATGTACGGAATCGAAACCGTAGCGGGAATCCCTGGAGGTTCAATTCTCCCTCTTTATGACGAACTCAACCGCTCTTCAATCCGACACGTCCTTGTGCGCCACGAGCAGGCAGCCGGATTCATTGCCCAGGGTATGGCACGTTCTACAGGAAAGCCTGCAGTTTGTCTTGCAACTTCAGGTCCTGGAGCTATGAACCTTCTTACCGCAATTGCAGATGCCCGTGCAGATTCTATCCCTATCATCGCAATTACTGGTCAGGTAAATACAAGCCTGATTGGTACCGACGCTTTTCAGGAAGCAGACACCTTTGGTCTTTCCTTCCCTATTACAAAACATTCTATTTTTATTAAAACTCCATACGATCTGCTCGAAGCAATTCCTAAGGCTTTTGAAATTGCAACAAGCGGCCGCCCTGGACCAGTTCTTATTGATGTTCCTCGCGACGTTCAGCTTAAGGAATGTGATTTTGACAGCTGGCCGGATATCAAAAAGGTTCGTCTGCACGACATCCGCTTCCATACTCCTATTGATGAATATTCTGAGAAGATGGGAAAGATTACAGACCTTCTGGCCTCTTCTAAACGTCCTGTTCTCTACTGTGGTGGCGGCTGTAATGCAGAAGAAGCTGCAAGCGGAATCAAAGCCTTTTTGCAGAATTACAAGCTTCCTGTAGTAACCAGCCTTATGGGACTTGGATGCGTTCCGGAAAGTTCAGAATGCTTTATCGGCATGGTTGGTATGCACGGAAGCCACGCCGCAAACGTTGCAATGCACGACGCAGACCTGGTAATTGCTGCCGGAGTTCGTTTTGACGACCGCGCTACAGGCGTTGTTGCAAAGTTCTGTCCGGATGCAAAGATTGTTCATATTGATATTGATGCCGCAGAAGTAGATAAAATTATTGAGTCTAATATTTCTGTTGTAGCTGATGTTGAATCTGTTTTCCCGGTTATCGCACAGCTTGTAAGCGAAAAGAAAATCAGCTCGGACGAAGGCTGGCTTAAGAAGATTAATAAAATCAAAAAGGAATGCCACTCAATTGAATGCGGCCGCCCTAAGGGAGAAAAGCTTGCAAACCCAAGAGAGATTATCTCTAAGGTTCCAGAACTGGCTGTAGCAGCAGGACTTGCTCCAGACGGACTCATTGCCACCACAGACGTAGGTCAGCATCAGATGTGGGCTGCCCAGTACTACCCTGTTGAACGCCCACGCAGTTTCCTTACATCAGGAAGCCTTGGAACTATGGGCTTTGGTCTTCCTGCAGCAATCGGAGCCGCAATTGCTAATCCTTCTAAGCGCATAGTTTGCTTCTCCGGTGACGGTTCAATCATGATGAACGTACAGGAAATGGCTACTCTCGCAGAACAGAATCTTCCTGTTACAGTTATCGTATTCCAGAACGGAACTTTGGGTATGGTTTACCAGCAGCAGAAATATCTTTTTGAAAAGAATTACTCCGCTTCTGTTTTCGGCCGTGAACCGGACCTTTTGTCTATTGCCCGCGGCTTTGGAATTGAAGCAATAGACGGCGACAGCGATCCTGAATGGTATAAAAAAGCTTTTGATTCAAAGCGCGAGAACAAGCCTTGTTTTGTTCGCATCAGTGTAGATTCAGAAGAAAATGTACTTCCTTTTGTTCCTGGGGGTAAGGCAAACATCGATTCTATCCGAGAATAATATAAGGTATGAATTTAGACATTCTTTTTAATTTTACACAGATGATTAATGACTCTGGCAGCGGTTATGGCGCCCAGATACTGGAAGAAATGACAGCTTCAAAGCCTCTTTTTGCTCTGGACAGCGGAATTAAAGCCGACGATATCTGGGCCAGAGCCGAGACTGTCAGAGAATGTCTTGAATTGATTGAAAATGATGATGTAAAACGCCAGGCCCGCCAGATGATTTACTTTTCTGCCGGCATTATGCCAGACCTGGATGCGGTAGAAAACCGTTACGACTATATAGAAAATCTGGAAGACACAATCACAAGTTTTAAGGATTCTGATGATGACTTTGCCTCAAAGCTTGTTGCCATTGGTCCCTGCGGAATAGACCACGACTGGGAATCTGTTGAATACGAAGGCCGTGAACACGATTATTTTGACCACTCTACAATCTCAGACGAAAAAGATCTTTTTGCCCTGCAGCTTACTCTTGGTAAAAAACTGAATATGCCGGTAATTGTTCATTCACGAAAAGGCTTTCAGGAAACTGCAGATGTACTCAAGGCTGTAAAATGGAATAAGGGGGTAATTCACGGTTATTCCTACAGCCGCTCTGAGCTGGACTTCTTCCTTGACCTTGGCTGGTATATAAGCTTTAACGGCGAAGTAACTTATGCAGGAAAAAAAGGCGCTGCAGATATGGCAGACCTTATAAACTATGTTCCAAAAGACCGACTCCTTATAGAAACTGATTCTCCTTACTATGCTCCGGTTCCACTTAAGAACACAAGCAACACTCCGAACAACATAAGCTACATCTACGATTATGTCGCTACAAAAAGGGATATGGCTGCTTCGAAACTGGGCTCAGTCGTAGAAGAAAACTGCAGAAAGCTCTTTCTTTCATAACCGCATTAGTTTATAATCAATTCAAATGTCTCTTAACTGTAATGAAATCAATTTAATTCTTAATGAACTGAATATTGAAGGTGCTTTTATTCAGGATATAATTCAGCCAGGTTTTGATACCCTTGCTTTTTATACTTATAAAGAAGGCACTGCAAAAACTGTCCTTATCTGCACGGCACAGAACTCTGTTCGCATAAATGAAACCCGGCGCAAAATTACTAAGAATGATAAACCGCTTCGCTTTATGGAATTTCTAAGGGCGCATATTAAGGGCTGCCGCATAAACTCTGTGACTCAGCTTGGCTATGAGCGCGTAATCAAAATGGAGCTCAGCCGCCTGGTAGAAGAAAACCCGAAAGGTGCTGCCAAGGGCACTGTACATATTTCTCTTATTAAAAAGCCCGTACTCAGTAAGGAAGAACTGGAAGCCCAGGGCGAGCCTGTTGAAATTGAAGAAAATTACATTCTTTATATAAAACTCTGGAACAATGCTGCAAACGTAATTTTGTGCGACTCAGATAATATGATTCTTGAGCCGATGTTCCGCAGACCGGAACGCGGCGAAGTAAAAGACCAGAAGTTTGAGGTTGAGATTCGCGAGCAGTCGGAAGACGAAGTGCTTTCCAGATTCCCTGTCCGAGAGTGGGATGTTACTGAATCCGACGAAGTGCAGCCGGCTCAGGCACAGCCTTCGCCGAGACTCGCTAAAAACAGTCCACCGGACTGTTTTTACCCTGCTAACGCAGGGCCGCTCCCTACCTTCCAAACTTTTAATGCCTACATCGACTGGTGGTACTCGGAGCATTCAGATACCCTCTCACGCGAGTCTCTTCTGGAAAAGGCAGAAAAATGGTATAACGCTGCCCGCTCTAAAAAAGAAGCGGCCCTCCACAATCTGGAAGCAAAGCAGGAAGAGTTTAAGAATGCCGGCCAGCTCAAGCACCAGGGCGACCTTATTTTGAGCTTTGGCTATCTGCTGGATGGCTCAAGCAATTTCCTTGAATGCGAAGATTACGAAAGTGGAAAGACTGTTCGCCTGCTTATTGACCCGAAAAAAACTGCACAGGAAAACGCAGCTGAATATTATAAAAAATACAAGAAGGCTGTAAGCGGTACAGAAGAACTTGCCCACGATATTGAGATTGCTAAAAAGCAGATAGAAAAACTGGACTCTCTTTATGAGGAAATTAAAAATGAACAAAACCCGGTAAAGATTGAACAGCTGCTCCGCCGCGATACAAAACCAAAACAGCAGCAGAAAAAAACTCATCCGGGACTGGATTACACTGTAAACGGCTGGTACATTCTGGTTGGCCGTGATGCAAATGAAAACGACGAGCTGCTCCGCCACCACGTTCGCGGCGACGACCTCTGGCTGCACGTTAGAGACTTCCCGGGCGGATATGTTTTTATAAAAGCCCGCAAAGGAAAAACCGTTCCGCTGGACATTCTGTTAGACGCTGCTAACCTTGCAGTCTATTATTCAAAGGCCCGAAACGCAGGAAAGACAGATCTTTACTACACTCACGTAAAATATCTACGCCGCGCAAAGAACGGACCTAAGGGACTTGTACTTCCAACTCAGGAAAAAAATCTCTGCATAGAACCAGATAAAGCCCGCCTTTCAAGACTGGATTCCCTTCGCGCAGAAAGCGAATTATAAAAAGCTTATGCGGCCGCCCAGGGTCAAAGAGATTCCCGGCATAGAATAATTTTCTACTGACTGATACTGCCAGTTCAAAAGGTTATCCAGTTTAAGATATGGCTTAAATTTTATAACTGTTTTTCTGCCGCCAATTTCGGCCCCTTCTACAGAAAGCCCCATAAGCAGATATGGCTCAAGGTAATAAAGGTTCATGTTATCTGTATAGCGGCGACCGGTATAAGTTGCTGTCAGAGAAATCTTTACAAGCTCAAAGTTCAATGCAGTAGTCAGATTGCATACAAAATCCGGTGTCCACATAATACGCTTGCCATAGGTATATTTATTTGCCTTATTAAGCAGGCGATTATAAAGATATTCTCCATTCAGGTCCAGAGTCCACAAGCCTGCAAACAAGGAAGCTTCAATATTAAAATCAAGTCCAAGATAAAAGGCACTCGAAAGGTTTTGAGTTGTACCACTACCCCACTGAATTTTGTCTTTATAATAATTTGAAAAAAGTGTAAGGCCGCCTTTTATTTCATGCTGCCCCGCAAAACTCAATCCCCTCACAGTCATACCAAGATCAGCACCCCAGCCGCTTTCCGGCTTAAGGTTCGGGTTACCATGCCAGCCGCCGCCTTCCCAAAACAAATCATCCATATTCGGAAACTGTACCATGCGGTATACATCGAAAAAGGCTCCAAGGATTTCTCCCTGCCAGGCTACACCAGTCTTTGGAACAAAAGCAAAGTTTATCTTGTCGTCATTAACGCAAATCTTTGCAGCAAGAGGAAGACTGAAAGACCAGCCCCCAGGCACAGCAAATTTTGTAGTATCTTTTATAACAGCGGAAAACTGAATATGCTGCCCGTCGTTTGTAGAATTAAGAATTGTAAAATCACAGGAGTAGCCCGTCATCTTCTGGAGGCGACCGCCCGCAAGCGAAGTAAAATCAATTGTTCCTGTATATTTAATGGTATTTATATAATGCGTGCTGTTTTCGCTGCCAGCCTTGTCCTGATAAAAACGGTTATTGCAAAGCCAGACCACGCTGTTTTTCAAATTAAAAAGATTTGCAAGAGCCGGGTTCCACACAGAAAAAGAAAATGAATTATTATAATCTCTCTGTAAGCCAGGATTTGCAGAGTTTACCGGCCCCGGCGCACTTTTATGCCCCCCGTAAAAAGAATCCCCAAAAGAAAAATAATTTCCATCCCCTAAATAATGGGTAAGAGAAGCATTTGCCTGCCCGTCTAAAACCGGGGCATTTTCCATACTCTTCCATCTGCCGGAAGTTGAAGCCGAACCAAAAGCTCCCTCGCAAAGAGAACTGATTTTATCGACCTTATACAAATAGCGGTTCTGCGCATAATTTAAGCTGCCGCCCGCCATCAAGAAAGTATTCTCTCCAAAACGTCCTTCAAAAGAAAGTTTTTGAAAAACTGAATCCAGAGGCCGCTCGGCATTAAAAAAAGTTTTCAGCCCCACTTCAGCAGCAAGAGAGTTTTTCAAAGCCCCCTTCTTCATCGTAATGTAGACAACGCCGCCCACAGAGCCTTCGTCTTCCACGCCCTCGGTAAAGCCGCCTCTTATAATTTCAATCCGCTCCACCGCCGAAAGATTAATAGAAGTAAAATCAAAAGTGCCGTACTGAGCATTGTTTACACAAATGCCGTCAATCACTACCCGCACCGTCTCGTCCGTATAACCGCGAATGCTGGCCTTAGTCTCAAGCCCATAAGCCCCGTAAGAAAGCATCTGAATACCGGCAGACTCCAGCACCTCTCCCAGATTCTCAAAGTGAGCAGCCTCCAGTTCTTCCGCCGTAATCACAAGCTTCTGTTCAACCGCCCCCGGAATATAAGTAGTAACCTCCGGCAGAACAATTTCCGCCTCCTGAGCAAAACTGAGAAAAGTAAAACTGATGATTGTAATAAAAAGGAAAAGTTTTTTCATTTTTAATTAGGAGGGGGAAGTCTCCCCCTGCGCCCGCACTTCGTTGCGGGCTACCCTCTCTGCGGGGGCTCTGCCCCCGCAACGCCCCCATTACAACAAGACGTTCATTATCACCGTCATTGCGAGGAGCTTAGCGACGAAGCAATCTATTCGTTTATTTTAGTAAATACTGTTGTTATATACTCGAAATAATTATTCTCTTTAGTATACTGTTTAACACACTCTGCCAAAGAACCAGCCCACTTTTGATCCATATAGTTTGCATCACACATCTGAACAGAGGTTGATGTCAGATTCTGATAAGCAATTGCACCCCACTTTCCAGTTACATCAACTTCTCCAACCCCATATAATGAAATTGGCTGTGAGAATTTATAATATAAATATCCTGAGTTCTCTGAGGTTTCCTGTATATATACTGTACTATCATGAGCCCCATAACTTGCAGTTTCTACTTTATTTGGTGCATACTGACATGCATAACCTGTATAAACCCAATAGTCCTCATAACCATCATCCCACTTACCAACAATAGCATCTGTATTAGTCAATGGACGTACAACATATACTTTTTCAACAAGAACTTCTTTTGTCTGAGGTGTACACCCAGCAAACGCAAAACATGCAACGAGCATTGCCGCTGCAAACAAACGAGAAAACTTTAAATTTTTCATTTTTTTCCTACCCGGAAAGCGAACTTGCGCACTTTCCAAAAGTTGAGATATCCCCTCATACGAAGGGCGCGTACCAAAGTTTCCGGACTCGCAGCACATCAAGGCAAATCTTCCCAGAATTATTATTCCAGTGATTGTCCTGCCTTTAGAAAGATTATCGGGTCAAGCCCGATAATGACAGTCGACCGCATACCGTTGCGCATTCAGCTCAGGCCTTGCACCTGATTCCATTGAAATACACGTGGAAAATATATCATAAAGAGTTAATAAAAAAAAGGTCTGCCTTTTGGAGCAGACCTTCTATAAAAGAAAATTATTTCTTACTGAGCATCAGTTAGCTGAGAAGGAGCTTCTTCTGCAGCAGCGGCTGGAGCTCCCCATTTGTTTTCCGGACCAGATGGCTGACATTCAAATACAATAACGATAATTGCACCTACAAGAGGAATCAAGCAAAGTAAAAGCCACCAAGCAGAACGTCCTGTATCATGTAAACGTCTGAATGAAATTGCCAAACCTGGTAAGAAAGTAGCAAGAGAAACGATGTAAGCAAGAATATCAATTCCAATAAGTCCACCGATAAATCCAACCACAAATGATAAAATACAGGTAAACAATGTTGCATACCAGTATTCACTGCGTGTTGAACGACCCTTAAAATTTACATAATTTGAAAAGAAGAGTGATATAGCTTCTCCAAAACCAACATACTTAGGACTCATAAAATCCCCCTTTAGTTATTTAAATTTACGGAAAATCATTCCGCTTATCTTTAAATTATAAATCAGCTTTTATCAGATATCAAACTAACATTTTGTTAGATATGCAGAAAGTTCTTCTGCACTCATCATAATCACTTTTGCCCCATGCTCTTCCAGGAACTTTTTACCGCGGAAGCCCCAGTCTACGCCAATTACATCAAGTCCGGCATTCATACCAGTCTGCATATCAACATCAGAGTCGCCAATGAATACGGCTTTCTGTCCATCTGATTTTCCATCCATAGCTGCACGGTTCAAAATCTCATAAATACCGTCTGGAGCCGGCTTTGGAGGCATTCCAGGACGACTTCCGGAGATAATATCAAAAAGGCCAGGAAAATAATCATCACATAGAGCAATGGCAGCAGGCTCAACCTTGTTGGTATTTACAGCAATTTTTATACCTGCTGAACGCAAAGCCATAATACATTCCGGGATTCCCTTATAAGGCGCTGTCTTAATTGCACAGTGCTCCTCGTAGTAAGCAATAAAGTCTTTTAAAATCTTGTCAAAATCCGGGTGCTCTCTACCACCTTCAATGGCACGTTCAATTAGTTTTGGAATACCGTTTCCAACCATAAAGCGAACTTCATCCACTGTGTGAAGAGGCAGTTTATATTTTTCAAGAATTACATTCAAAGAGTCGGTCATATCATCCAGAGTATTAAGGATAGTACCGTCCATATCAAAAATCGCAAGTGAGTATTTCATAATGTGGGTATTATAATGACCCTGTAAAAAAAATACAATTTTTCTACTGAATTTTTATATATTTTAACATTTTTTGTTATATAATATATATGTATTTATAATCTGGAGGTTAAACATGGCATGTTTTACAGTTCCTGCAGCAGAAGCAATCGTTACAACAATTGCAGGAAAAATCATTAAATCTAAAGAAAAGAAAGAGGGGCTCAGCGGCGCTGTTAATACAAAACCTGAATCTGGAGATGAAGCTCCTAAAATCAGCTGGTCTACAAAAATCGGCTGGCTCAATAAGATGCTCTGGGGAGGTTCTGCCCTTCTCGCATTTGAACACGTATGGCATGGAGAAGTTGTTCCTTTCTTCCCATTCCTTACAGCAGTAAAAGACGGAGAAGCTTCTGAAATGCTTCACGAAATGGCAACTGCCGGCGTTTGCATGGCCTTGCTGGTAACCGCTGCGTGGGGAATCATGGTTGGCGTTGTTTCAATGTTTGAGAAAAAATCTAAAAATAAAGATGCTGCAGCTGTAGCAGGAGGTCTGGCATGACACTTTTGACAACAGTTTTTGCTGCAATTATCTGTACTATTATCTGGTATAAAAAAGAAGAAGCCCGCAACCTCAAGGTTGGAACTCTCTGCCTTATGTACTGGGGTGCTTCTTTGATGTGGCTCATTGACGCTATCTTTGAATATGCAGAACTTGGTGCTGAATCTTTTGTTCCAGCTCCACTGGATATGCTCAATGATTTCTATCTTGGACTTTCTGTTGTTGCACTTGGTTTGATTATCTGGCTCGTGATTCTCTTTGTGCGCGATCCGAAGGGTGTTGTAAAAGCAGCACTTTTTAAGAAAAACTAACAATAAGATTGAACAGCGATATTAAAAGCTTATTAGAGGGCGTTCAAAACGGAAGTGTTTCTGTGGAGGACGCCCTTCTTAAAATAAAAAAGCAGCCCTTTGAAGATCTGGGGTATGCAAAAGTCGATTTACACAGAAAAGCAAGGCAAGGCGCAGCCGAAGTAATTTACGGAGCTGGAAAAACGCCTGAGCAGATTACTGGCATTGTGCGCTCTTTGCAAAAGGCCGATACAAATACCATTTTAATTACCCGCCTTGATGAAGGAAAAGCAAGGGCTGTATCTGCAGAAATCCCATTTGATTATAGAAAAGACGCAAGAATTGGCATTGTTGGAAAACTGCCTGAACCAGACGGAATTGGAACTATTGTAGTTGCAACTGGCGGTACAAGTGACATTCCTGTTGCAGAAGAAGCCGCTCTTACAGCCGAGGCCTTGGGAAATAAGGTTTGCAGACTTTATGATGTTGGTGTAGCTGGCCTTCACCGCACTCTCGCCCACATGGACGAAATAATGAGTGCAACTGTAATTATTGCAATTGCCGGAATGGAAGGAGCCCTTGCAAGTGTAATCGGCGGACTGGCGGATTGTCCGGTTATAGCGGTTCCAACCAGCGTTGGTTATGGAGCTTCATTCCATGGACTTTCTGCCCTGCTTTCTATGTTGAACTCCTGCGCCAGTGGAGTTTCGGTTGTAAATATTGATAACGGATTTGGAGCAGGATATCAGGCAAGCATGATTAATCATGTGGAGGCAAAATGAAAACACTTTTCCTTGACTTACCAATGGGTGCTGCGGGCGACATGCTTAGCGCAGCACTTTATGAACTCTTAAACGAAGAAGAACGTAAATCTTTTATAGAAGAAATAAACAAGGCCGGAATTCCAGGTGTTACTGTTACTGCAGAAAAATCCGAGAAGTGCGGAATTACAGGAACTCATTTTGCTGTAAAAGTGGACGGTCAGGAAGAAGAAAGTCATGATGCGCATGAACATGGTCATGATCACCACCACGAGCATAATCACGAAGAAGAAGGCCATCATCACGTACACGAACATTCACATGAACATGAAGGTCATCACCATCATACCAGCATGGCAGAAATTGAAGGAATCATTAATTCCCTCAAGATTCCAGACAGCGTAAAAACTGATGTAATAGAAGTTTACAAACTGATTGCAGCCGCAGAAAGCAATGCCCATGGAAAGCCTGTAACTGACATTCACTTCCACGAAGTCGGCACAATGGACGCTATTGCAGATATCACATCAGTTTGTCTTTTGTTCAGAAAAATCGGGGCTCAAAACATTTTTGCCTCAGCAATAAATGTTGGCTCCGGCCAGGTTCACTGTGCTCACGGAATACTTCCGGTTCCAGCCCCTGCAACAGCTTTTATCTTAAAAGATATCCCGGTTTATAGTAATCATATAAAAGGAGAGCTTTGCACTCCAACAGGAGCCGCTCTGCTTAAACATTTTGTAAATCACTTTGGAACCATGCCTCCAATCAAGATGAGTGCAATCGGTTATGGCATGGGTAAAAAAGATTTTGAAGCCGCAAACTGTGTAAGGGCAATTCTAGGCGATTCAGATGAAAAGCCTGAAACAATTCTTGAATACACCTGCAACCTGGACGACATAAGTGCAGAGAGAATCGGCTTTGCTATGGAGCAGTTATTTGCGGCAGGCGCAGTAGAAGCCTATACAATCCCAGTAACAATGAAAAAATCCCGCCCGGGTAATCTGCTTTGTGTAATGTGCCGGGAACGAGACAAGCAGAAGATTCTTGAAACAATTTTCAAACACACAACAACTCTGGGCGTTCGCGAAAATGTAAGTAACCGCTACTTTCTTGAGCGCAGCATAGAAACTGTAAAAACTGAGTTTGGAGACATCCGCATTAAGCGCGCAGAAGGCTACGGAGTAAAAAGAGAAAAATATGAATACGAAGATCTGGCTGCAATTGCAAGAAAAACAGGTTTGAGTATTGATGAGATAACCCGTGCCATTGGGAACACAAAGGAGTAAAACTATGGCAGACTTATCACACAGAAAATCAGAAGGAAAAGTTCAGGTAAAGGGAGCAGACGGAAAGCCTCTTGCAAATACAAAGGTTCACATCAATCAGGTGAATCATGAATTTCTTTTTGGCTGTGGTGCCTTTGAAAGCCTGCCATATACAAATGGGCCTTCATTACACAATGGCAATGGAACTCTTAATGAAACAAAGCCTATGACCGATGCTGAAAAAGAAGCCTTCCGAGCCCGTCTGGAAGACCGCATGCAAAAGTGGCTGGGACTTTTCAACTACGGAACACTGCCATTTTACTGGGGCGGCTTTGAACCGGAAGAAGGCTCACCTCATACAGAGCAGCTTATGAATGCTGCAAAGTTCCTTAAGAGCAAGGACGTTACTGTAAAAGGTCACCCTCTCTGCTGGCATACTGGCTGCGTACCATGGCTTATGAACTACGATAACAAGACAATTCTGCAGAAGCAGCTGGAACGCATTCACCGCGATGTAGGCAACTTCAAAGGCATAATCGACATGTGGGATGTTATCAACGAAGTTGTAATCATGCCGATTTACGACAAGTACGACAACGCCATCACAAGAATATGTAAGGAGCTTGGCCGCGTAGGACTTGTTAAAAAAGTATTCGATGCTGCCCAGGAAACAAATCCGGATGGAATCTTCCTTATTAATGATTTTAATCTTTCTACAAATTACGAGATTCTGATTGACGGATGTCTCAATGCAGGCGTTCCAATCAAGACAATCGGCTTGCAGTCTCACCAGCATCAGGGTGTATGGTCATACGAAAAAACAGAAGAGATTCTAAGCCGCTTTGAGCACTTTGGCCTTCCTGTTCACTTTACAGAAAATACAATCGTTGCAGGCCCTCTCGTTGCTCCTGAAATCACAGACCTCCAGGATGCCCACTATGACGATGATGCCGCAACTCCAGAGCTGGAACAGAAACAGGCAGATGACCTTGAAAAAATGTACAGAAATCTGTTTGAAAACCACCCTCTTGTTACCGCCATCACAAACTGGGACTTTGGTGACGGAGCCTGGCTCAACGCCCCAAGCGGCGTAATCCGAAAAGACGGTTCCCTCAAGCCTTCATATAATACTCTTCACCACCTCATCAAAGAAGAATGGCACACCGAGTACGATGCCATTACAGACGCAGAGGGCTATGTAAGTGTAAGTGGCTTTAAAGGCAAGTACGAAATCACCGCCGGGGATGTAAAGGTAAATTATAAGTTAGTTTAAGAAATTTGTTTTCTACTAAAAAAAAGGATAGAATGTCATCGTTCTATCCTTTTTTTTATTTCCATCATTCTTCAATTTGCAGCATTGAGTTTTCAGCAATGACTTCATAATCTTTTGTATTGTGTGTAGCCAGAATCATATTATTCGTCATAGCTGTAGCGGCAATCTGTAAATCAAATTGTGGAACAGTATTACCTTGTTTCTGGCATTTAGCGCGAATTTCTCCAAAAATCTGTAATGCAAAAGAATCGTATGGAATTATATCATAAGACTCTTTTATGGCATCTATCACTTCTGAAATCCATTGTTTTCTTTTTCCATCTTTTCTACAATTGCAGAATTAGGCTTATTTTTTTCATTTCAGAAATAACACTAGTATCAAGTAAAATAAAGTTTTTTTCATTCTTCCTCCCGCAAGACCCTAATCTTCTTGTCATACGCATCTTCATTGGCCTCATCTCTCGGGATTTCTAATTCATTCCAGTCAAGATCCGCAAGGACATCAGCATATTTTTCTCTCAATTCCATCATCTTCTGAACAAAAGATTCCTTTGGCTTTATCATTTTAAAATCTTCATAACTGATTGTTACAGCTACCGGCTTATCATGCCTTGTCAGTTCATCAGGTTCTCCACCTTCTGTAAGCTTCACCAGAGCTGAGAAATTATTTCTTGCATCATAAATAGTTCTTGTACACATGGATGTCACCTTCATTCCAAGAAAGTATAAAATGCAAATTGGCTAGTTTAATAATTTATTGGAAAAAAGCTAAAATGCAATTCCTGCCATAATATCGAATGCAAAACTGCCTTTGAATGAATATGATATCATTGCACCAATATCTAATTTGTTTGTAATAAAATTCACACCTAATTGCGGAGCAAATAAAACTTCAAATTTTTTATCCATAATCCATCCACTCTTATAAAATGTATAATTAGTCGATGGATTTTGATAGTCACCTGTATAACGATAGTATAATTTACCGTCATATAGTCTTCCAGACAGCATTTCAATTCCTATACCTACAAGAAGCCAAGTATAAGGGAATGTCTTTATTGTTACTCCACCAGATATTCCAAATGCATCATATTTAATTATGTTCTCATCATATTCAACTTTCCAATCATAGAAAGTCTTATATGGTTTATTTAAGGGATTTGGATAACCTAAATCATAGTTAATTAAATTATAATCTAAATTCGTTTTTAATATGATGTCTTTACCTATAGAATCAGCACGATATGAAAGTCCTCCATAAAATCCAACACCCTTTGGTTTAGACCATAAATAATACACACTAAAATGATTAAATAAAGGAGAAACACCTCCTACTACACTATGTCTACTTCGATTTTTATCTTTCCACGGATTCAAAATTTCATCTTTATCACTTCTAGTAAAATAGAAAACAAATATTTCTGTTGGTGAAAACTCAAAAACAACTTTATAATCAGGACCTTTCTTTTCATCTACAACAAAGATACCGTTATAATTTTCATTGGCTGGAATCAGAGAATCAAAAAGAAGATTTTTTTCAAGATATGTTAAATATTCTTGATTTCTCTGTTGTAGATTGTCCAATGCAATATAACTGTTTGCCGTAGCTATAGCTGCATCAGCTGGACTATAAACTTTAGCTGTAGAGAAATTGTCAATTGTTGTGGATTGAAGTTTGAATCGGCATAAGTTTTAAGCAGCTTCCTTCAACTCACCATTTTCAAATTTTATATCTTTGACG
>SFOB01000082.1 GCA_004554075.1 Treponema sp. | reverse complement strand
TCTATGCCGTTAAGCCTGGCGAAAAAATAACAGTGGAGGGCAGGGCGAGCATTCTGCGCATTCGCGCAAAGTAAGGTTGATTAAAACTGCTCTAAACTGTATTTTTTTACTATGTATTTATTTATGTTTTTGCTGCTTCCTTTGATTCTTGCAGCCTGGTGCTTTTATAAAAAAGATTCACATCTGATTCCTGTAATTGTTGCAGGTCTTGTAACTGCAGTTCTTGTATGCGGCTTCAGAGCTTTCTTTTTATATTCGCACAGAGTAATTCCTTTTTCTTTTGAAAAGAATATGATGTATCTGCTTGTTCATCAGACTCTGCTGCCGGTTATTTTGATTTATGGTATATTCTTTCTTGTTTCCAGGGATACAATTTCATATAAGGTAGAAGCTCTCTTTCCATTGCTGCTTTCATTTTATATGCTTTATCTGCCATACACTATTCTTTCTACTTCAGAAAAAATCTTTACAACTTTCCCTTTGATGGTAAAGCCTCTTTTATTTGCCGTAATGATTTTTTCTCTTGGCTTGAGCGCAAAGCATATTGAAAAGAATTTTGCTGCAAAAAAATATTTTTTTGCGGCTGTGTGGATTCTGATTTCGATAATATGTATTGTTTTACCTTCTGTTGTGGAAACAATGTATCTTCTTGATATGAACTATTTTCTTATTCTGATTATAAGCGGGGGCTACACCCTTGCGCTTCCTGTATTGTTTATATTCAGCAGGCTGGGAAAAGCTATAATTAAGGAATAGGGTAAATAAAAAAACTGTGGTTTGAAAACCACAGTTTTTTTTGTCTTCTATGGATTAAAGACTAGTCCAATGCATGTCCAGCAGATCCGAATACGTTTCTGTTCTTGTCTGCATACATCTTTACGAGTTCTGCACGAGCGTCTGTGAGGTACTGACGTGGGTCGAAGTCCTCTGGATGCTCAACAAGGTGCTTGCGGATAGCAGCTGTCATAGCAAGACGTCCGTCTGAGTCTACGTTGATTTTACATACTGCAGACTTAGCAGCCTTGCGGAGCTGTTCTTCTGGAATACCTACAGAGTTAGGAATCTTTCCGCCGTATTTTTCGATTTCTGCAACGTAAATCTGTGGAACTGAAGAAGATCCGTGGAGTACGATTGGGAAACCTGGGAGCTGCTTTTCGATTGCTTCGAGAACATCGAATGCCAGTGGAGGTGGAACCAAAGTACCATCTTCGCGGCGTGTACACTGTTCTGGAGTGAACTTACAGCGTCCGTGTGAAGTTCCGATAGAAATTGCGAGAGAGTCACAACCAGTCTTTGATGTGAAGTCAATTACTTCTTCTGGTTTTGTGTACTTAGATTCTTCAGCAGCAACATCCTCTTCTACACCACCAAGAACTCCGAGCTCTGCTTCTACAGTTACGTCGAACTGGTGAGCATACTCTACAACCTTCTTTGTGAGGGCAACGTTCTCGTCGTAAGGAAGTGAAGAACCGTCGATCATTACAGATGAGAATCCGTTGTCGATACAATCCTTAGCTACTTCGAAGTTTGGACCGTGGTCAAGGTGAAGAGCGATAGGAATATCACATCCGAGTTCGTGAGCATATTCTACAGCACCACGAGCCATGTTGCGGAGGATATTTGCGTTTGCGTAAGCGCGAGCTCCCTTTGAAACCTGGAGAACAACAGGTGATTTGGTTTCAACACAAGCCATGATGATAGCCTGCATCTGTTCCATATTATTGAAGTTATATGCTGGAATAGCATATCCGCCTTTCATAGCCTTTGCAAACATATCGCGTGTGTTTACGAGGCCGAGATCTTTGTAACTAATAATGTTAGCCATAATTAACATCCTTTTTCAGACAAACAATGCCCGAGATTTCTTTGAGTAAATAATAGAATAATTTGAAGGTTTATTCAATATAGCCATGCGAGGCGGATTTAAAACTAGAATTTCGTTTGACAAATAATATCATAGGAAATATAATTGAAAGAGTTATAAAATTGACTTGTATTGCCGATAATCTTAGGGTATTAATCTATTTTATCGGTGTGATAAAAGTTTCAAGGAGTTTTGCATGAAAAGGGAACTTAAAGTTCTTATTGGTCTTGCATGTCTGTTTGTAATCGGGTTGCCGGTATTTGCCCAGCCTAGTTCACGCAGCATTGAGACGTTCGTTATGGATGATTTTGATTCTGCCGGATCGCAGAATTATATGTACAACGGAAAGTCCTATAACTGGGATTGGGAAGTAGGTTCAAGCCGCTTTATTGCCGATGGTTATCCTAAAACCGGCTATTTTGAAGGTGTTCCAAATTCATTGAAGCAGCTTCATAAAGGCGAAGATAAGGAATTTAAGGTATTCGGTGTAAAAACTGCTTTTAAGCGCAAGGGTGATAACTGGTTTGAGATTTATCCTTCTGCAGACGGAAAAGCATTTGAAATTCCTTTTGTTGGTGTAGTTTCACAGATGGATTTCTGGATCTGGGGTGCCGGCTACAACTATTACCTCGAAGTAATGGTACGCGATGCTCTTGGTACAGTAAAAGTACTTCCTGCAGGAAGTCTTGCATTCCACGGCTGGAAAAACATCATTGTAAATATTCCTGGATGGATTCAGCAGAGTTCTCATCTTCGTTCTGGTCCTGAAAACCTTACATTTGTTGGTTTCAGAATCCGTTCTGATGCAGAAGAATATGTTGATAACTTTGTAGTTTATATTGACCAGATTAAATACACTTCTAATTCACTTTCTCTTATCTATGATGGTTATGAGTTGAATGATGTAGATTTTGGTGATAGTTCTGATTCAGATGAAGTAGGAGATGCAAAATGAAAAAGCTTGTAACTGTTAGTATTCTTGCTGTGCTTACTGCTGGTTTAGTTTTTGCACAGAACTCTAGCCTTCAGGAACCAAATCCTGAAAATGTTGGAGCTGATTCTGCTGAATCTGCTTTGCGCGAAGTTTCTGTTGATAAGTTTGAACGTGAAGGTTCATGGAACGTTCATATGTCAGCTGATGACGGTGTAATTACATCTCGTCTTTTTGCTGGTAACCCAGCTATGAAAGAGCCTCTTCCAGAAGATGAAGGTAAAGAAGATGAAGATACACAGGTTCTTGGTGTAAGAGTTGACTTCTTCCGCCGTGGTAAGAACTCATTTACAATTAAGTCTGGACGTCCTTTGGCAATCGAAGGTACAACAAAGACTTTGTCTGTATGGGTTTGTGGTCGTAACCAGGATCATGAATTGTACGCTCTTGTACAGGATTATTTTGGACGCAACTATGAGCTTTATATGGGAAGCCTTGGATTTTCAGGCTGGAAAAAGCTTATCTGTGTAGTTCCACCTAGTCCAGATGGAGAACATGGAATTGTTCAGAGTTCTGCTTACTATGGTGATAAGCCTGGTCTTAAGGTTATTGGTTTCCGTGTAGATT
Source organism: Treponema sp. (assembly GCA_004554075.1). Taxonomy (GTDB): domain Bacteria; phylum Spirochaetota; class Spirochaetia; order Treponematales; family Treponemataceae; genus Treponema_D. The sequence goes on along the minus strand of SFOB01000082.1, from coordinate 16,769 downwards.
GTAACCCAATGCAGGCTCGCGGTACATACTATATGTATCTTGATGATCTTCGTTGTGTAACTGATCTTTATGATATGGAAAACCATGATGAAGACGATATGGCTGATAACTGGTAGTAATAACTTTTAATCATGCAAAAGAAAGACCGTTCCAAATGGAGCGGTCTTTTTTTATTTAACAGAATTTATAATATTTGGATTTGTTTTTTATTTCAGTAAATTCAATGAGTCCGGCATGTGAAAGTACCCATAGAATAAGATTGGCGTTTGAGGCTGCTCTGGCTGGAAGTTCTTTTTGCTCTGATATAGCTTTTTTAAGATCTTTTGCACAGAATTGCTGGGGTAGTGGTGGTAGTAATTTCATGTAATCTTCTGCTGTTGAAAATCGTCTTGTATTAATAATCGAGTCGAGTTTTTTGCCGGTTTTGTTCCAGTTGCGGCGGAAGCGGCGGCGGCCGTTTTTTGATTGAACGGCTTCTTCTGTGCGGACTCTTTCTTCTGTCATTTCAATTTCAAGAACTTCAAGAGAAAAATGGGGGTTGGACATTAATATATAAATGCCGGTAAGTTCCCGGAAAATGTCATAAATATTTCCTTTTTTGGGGCTCTTTCTTTTTGAAATAATATTTCCGTCTTCATCTTTTAATTCAATTCTTGTAATAAGAGGAATAGGGTGAACTAACTTTACATTGTGACCTTTCTCTATAGTATCCAGGATTTTTGGAAGCAGCTTTGCAAGATTTTTAGTCTGGATTTCAATTACATTTCCATTTTTTGTAACAATGTCATATACGTGACCGTCCTGTTCAACTTCAGTCTGGCCTTCATAAAGCTCCTGATAAAGGATTTTTAGAGAATTGTGTAGTTTGCTTTCATTTAATGTGGAAAACCCCATATACAGCGTGTCTAAATATATAGTATTTAACCGTATAAGTAAAATCTAAGAAATGTAAAAATTTTTTATATTATCGTCAAAAAAAGTGGTTGACTTTAGGGAATTTTGGTATAAAATGGTAATTAAGTGGGAAAAAGTGGTAAAAAGTGGATGTAAGTGGGTATGAATCTGTTAACTGGTGAATACAATAATACGATTGATGAAAAGGGCCGTGTCTCGTTTCCTGTAAAATTGAGAACAGCCGTAAATCAAAACGTAGTTATGGTTACCAAGGGTTTAGATCGCTGCTTATGGCTTTTTACTACTGAAGAATGGGATGCTTTTCAGACCAAACTTATGAGTAATGCATCTATGATGAAAAGCAGAAGCCTGAATGTTGTTCGTCATTTTATTGCACCTGCTCAGCCGGTGGAATTTGATAAGAACGGCAGGCTTTCCATTCCTCAAAGTCTGAGAGAGTATGCGAATCTTTCTAAGGACTGTGTAGTTCTTGGAATTGCAAAGTATATGGAACTTTGGGATTCACAGACTTATAAAGACTATCTTGCAGAATCGGAAAGTGATTTCCGTGATGCAGCTGAGGAATTTAACGACATTAATTTCTAAAACTTTTTAAAATTAGGTGGGATTAAAAAGTGGAAATCGTACACACTCCGGTTTTATTAAATGAGTGTCTGGAATATCTTTCTCCTGTAGGAGAATCTTTTGAAGCAAATGCGCTGATGATTGATTCAACTTTAGGTGAGGGTGGCCATACTTACAATTTTTTGAAAAAGTATCCGTCTCTTTCTGTAATTGGGCTTGATGCTGATAAGGTTATTCAATCCCGTGCTAAGGAACGGCTGAGTGAGTTTGGTGATCGTGTGCATTTTTATAACGGCTGGTTTCAGGATTTTTACGCAAATTACCCGTCTGAATATGAACGTCCGAATATAATTCTTTTTGATCTTGGTATTTCTGTTTTCCATTATGAGAAGTCAGAAAGAGGATTTTCTTTCCGTTATGACGAAAAGCTTGATATGAGATTGAACTCAAGTGAAGGAGAATCTGCTGCTGATTTAGTTAATGATTTACCTGAAGAAAAACTTGCTGATTTAATCTATTTATATGGTGAAGAAAAATTAAGCCGCCGCATTGCACGTGCAATTGTTGAAGCCCGCAATGGTGGTCGTATTGAATCATCTAAAGCTCTTGCTGAAATTATCTGGAATGCAGTTCCTGCTAATTACCGCTATGGTAATATTCATCCTGCAACCCGTACTTTCCAGGCACTTCGTATTGCTGTAAACGGCGAACTGAAACGTCTTCCAAAAGCCCTTCATGATGCATTCGGCTGTCTTAAGGATGGTGGTAAAATGGGCGTTATTACCTTCCATTCTCTTGAAGATAGAATTGTAAAGAACTATTTCCGCAACCTGGGCAAACAGTGTGTATGTCCTCCAGAAGTAGCTGTTTGCCGTTGCGGTGGTTCTGCATGTGCAGAGCTTATTACACGTAAGCCTGTTGCTCCAACAGAAGAAGAGGTTAAGGTTAATTCTCCTTCCCGCAGTGCAAAGCTCAGAGTAATCAGAAAAATCAAGGATGATACTGAATATCATCTGGACGGAGTGGTAGGTTTTTAGTTTATGAAACGTGGTTTTAAGGATTTTATAGTAAAATTTTTCTTCTGCCTTTTTGTGCTGGCTATTCCTACAATTTTGTGTCTTTATGCAGCTCAGGCAAGACGTTATATGGCTCTTACTAGTGAAATAAAAGAGCTTGAGAAGAAGCAGGAGAAACTGATAGAAGAAAACAAAAAACTTGTAAGCGATATTGCAGTGCTTTCGAGTGCAGATAGAATTGAAAAAATTGCGGTAGAAGAGCTTGGAATGCACAAGGCTGAAACAGAGGATATCGTGAGAGTTGAAATGACGGGAGAGAAAAAGTGATGGAAAGTCTGCTTACAAAAGAAGAGCTTTTAAATGCTGTAAAAGGCACTCAGATTGGCAGTGCCCTTTGTTCATTTAACGATGTACAGACAGACAGCCGTAATGTTACTTCAGAAAAGCCTTGTATGTTTGTTCCTCTCGTTGGTGAATTTCAAAATGGACATAAATATATTCCATCTGTATTGACTGCAGATAAAAAGGCTTCTGTTATTTTATTGAATGACTCTGAATATAAAAATAATTCTGCTCTTTACGAAAAGCTTGCTGCAGAGAATCCAGATGTATGTTTTGTACGTGTTGAAAATACTCTTCATGCTTTACAGGATGCAGCTGAAGCTTATGTAGCAAAAAAATGCCGCAATATGATTCTTGTAAGCATTACAGGTTCAAGCGGAAAAACAACTACTAAGGAAATGATGGTAAGTGTAGCTAAGGCTCATTTTGGCCATGCAGGCGTTGCTTATACTTACGGAAACCTTAATTCGGAAACGGGTCTTCCTCTTTCAGTTTTCAAGATCCGCGGAGACGAAAAAATCGGAATCTTTGAAATGGGTATGAACCGTGTTAATGAAATCGGTGAGATTTCAAAGGTTCTTAAGTCTAGATTTGGAATCATTACAAATATTGGTACAGCACATATTGGTATTCTTGGAAGTCAGAAAAATATTGCTGAGGAAAAGAGAAAGTCATTTGCCTATATTCCTTCAAATGGTGCAGCCGTTGTTGGCGCTGATGATCCTTTTGCAGATTTCTGTACAGAGGGTGTAAAAGGAAAGGTTGTAAAGTTTGGCCGCAATGTTCCTGCAGAAATCAGCGGTGTTCGCTTTGTAGAAGACAAGGGCCTTTTTGGAACAGACTTTGAACTCGATGGTCTTCCTGTTCATCTTCCACTTTCCGGCAGCTATAACTATCTTAATGCTCTTTCTGTAATTGCCTGCGCTAAGGAAATTGGTATTCCTTCTGCAGATATCAAAAAAGGGCTTGAAGCTGTTGCTTCACTTTCTGGCCGTATGGAAGTTAGTGAAACAAAGCTTATCAGCGGTAAAAAAATCATTCTGATTAAAGACTGCTATAATGCAAATCTTGATTCTATGATGAAAGTAATTGATTTTTGTGGAGAACTCAAAAATGTGGGTAAGAAGATTTTTGTTCTTGCAGATATGAAAGAGCTTGGCGCAGAATCAAAAAAATCTCATGAGGCAATTGGCCACCGCATCAGTGAGGTTGGTGCAGAACTTGTTTATCTGGTTGGACCTGAAATGAAGGCTGCTGAAGAAGTTTGCTGGAAGGGTCAGGATAAAATCAGTGTAAAATGGTTCAATGAATCAAGTGATAAAAATTTTGAAACAATTGCAGGTGATATTAATTTGCTTGCCGGCGATAAGGATGTAATTCTCCTGAAAGGTTCTCATTCAATGCAACTGGAAAAACTTGTTCCACTTCTTTGTGGAAATAAAGGGGAGGCTTGCTAAGAATGAACCAGTTTACTTTCTATGCGAACAAGCCTTCGCAGAACTATAATAAGATTGATATCTGGCTTCTTGGTTCGATTCTTCTTTTGTGGGGTCTTGGAATCTTTACCCTTTATGTATGTTCTCAGAATTTTGCTATAAGAGCATTCAATGATCCTTTGTATTTTGTAAAAAGACAGCTTCTTTGTTCTGTCGCAGGCTTTGTACTTTTTGCAGGTTTTATGATTACAGATATGAAATATATCAGAAAGTTTGTTTCTGTAATTGTAATTGTTTCTATTGTACTTTGTCTGCTTACTTTTATACCGGGCATTTCTATTATTAAAAATGGTGCCCGCCGCTGGATCAGGCTGCCTGGTAATTTTACCTTCCAGCCTTCGGAGCTTGTAAAGTTCGCAGTAGTAGTTTTTCTTGCTAATTATTTTGACAAGCAGGATAAACTTTTGAATCCGGAAGAAAAAACAGTTTTCCCTTGTGTAATTGTTCTTATTGTTTTTGCCGGTATTGTTTTTGCACAGAAGGACTTCTCATCAGGAGTATTTATTACTTTGATTGGAATTCTTATGTTCTTTGTTTCTGGCGCTAAGCTGGTATGGATTTTTCCGTTTGCATTAATTGCAATTCCGGCTGGTTTTCTTATGATTACTCTTAATCCTTACAGACTTCAGCGTCTTATCGGCTGGATCAGTCCTGATGAATTCAGTTCAAGCATCAATTATCAGAGCCTTAATGCAAAACGTGCAATCAGTGCAGGTGGTGTATGGGGCAGTGGAATTGGTGCAGGACTTTCAAAAATCAATAGTATTCCTGAAGTTCAGGCAGACTATATTTTTGCCGGCTGGGCAGAATCTATGGGATATATTGGAGTAGTACTTTATTTTGTTCTTCTGATTTACTTTGCATACAGAGGATACAAGGCTGCTTTCAATAATCCGGATAAGTTTACAGCTCTTTCAACTTTTGGTTGTGTATCTGTAATTGTACTTCAGTCACTTGTAAACACAATGGTTGTATGCGGGCTTCTTCCTTCAACAGGAATTAACCTTCCATTCTTCTCTTTGGGAGGATCTTCAATTATTGTAACTCTTGCAATGTGCGGCTTTATTGTTAATGCCTCACGCTGTGAAAAAATAGATGAAAAAGTAACAGAAAATGACGAAATTAATATAGAGTCACTTTCTTACTTATAAAAAAGGTGGATAAAGAAAATGAGTGATGTGAGTTTGTTAGTATCTGAAGAGTATCTTGAGAATGATTTCTTTCTTTCTGAAGAGTACGAAGGTTCAAATGACAAAGCTGAAAGAAAAATCAAATTTATTAAGGTGATTTTCTGTGTGCTTTGTTTTGCACTTTTGTGCGAGCTTGTTATTTACAAGTATGTAATGCCTAGTTTCTCAAGTCCAAAGGTAACTGTTACCGGACAGAAAGATTATACTGCAGAAGAAATTGCACGTATGCTCTTGCCTATGAACAGTACCAGCTGGTTTGATTTTGATGTTGAACAGGCAGTTTCTATTCTTTCTTCAGAAGCTGGAATTGAACATGTTTCTGTAGAAAAGAAATTTCCTGATAAGATTTATGTAAACGTTACAGAACGTGAGCCTGTAGCCGTAACATTTGTTATGGACGGGGGACATACAGCACCTGTTCAGATAGACAAAAACGGAGTTTTATTCTCTGGTAAAAAGAATGCCGTAAATGAACAGGAATCAATTCTTCCGATTGTTTCTGGTATTCCTGTAGAATATATGTCTAAGGGAATGAGAATTCCTGCAAAGTACAGACCTCTTATTGATCAGATCTCAAAAATCAGCGAAATGCCACAGCATTATTTTGCAAGTGTTTCAGAGATTTGTGTACTTCCAAAAGATTCTGGAAACTATGAGCTTGCCCTGATTCCAGCTCAGTCAAAAGTAAAAGTTCTTACTGACCGTGCCTTGAATGAAGACGCATTAAAGTATATGCTAGTAGTACTTGATGTTGTGAATCAGATTGGTACAGATGTTGCTGCTGTTGATTTGCGTTACGGTTCTGTTTCCTACATCACAAGATAATTCAGAGGTTTTTTAGAAAATGGCAGATGGAAAAGTAGTCGGACTTGATATTGGAACAAGTATGATTCGTGTTGCAATAGGAGAAATTGATCCTGATACAGGAAATATCCGTATTGCCGGAACCGCATCAAGAAAATCAGCCGGACTGCGTAATGGTGTAATAGTAAATATTGAAGATGCAAAAAATGCCATTAAAGAAACAATAGATGCTGCAGAGCAGAATGCCGGTACTACTGTTGATTCAGTTATTACAGCAATCGGCGGTTCTCAAATAGAAAGCCAGAACTCACGCGGAACAGTACCTGTTTCAAGTGCAAATAAATCCACCAAAGAAATTTCACGTGCAGATGTTGAACGTGTAATTGAATGCGCTACTGCAATCAAGGTGCCTGATGACCGCGAAAAGCTTCATGTAATTCCTCAGAATTATATTGTAGATGGAATTGGCGGAATTCAGGATCCGATCCATCGTATGGGAACCCGTCTTGAAGCAGAGGTTCATATTGTAACTGCAGCTAAAACAATCATTCAGAATATCCGCTCATGCATTTCCCGTTCAGATTATATTCTCGATGGTGTTATGCTTAAAACTCTTGCACAGACTCAGTCAGTCTGCCATCAGGATGAAATGGAACTCGGTTCTATTTTGATTGATATGGGTGCCGGTACTACAGATGTACTTCTTCTTCTTAAGGGAGCACCAATCGGAACCTTCTCAATTCCTGTAGGCGGTAATCTTGTTACTAATGATATTTCTGTTGTCGGTGGTATTTCTACCGCTGCTGCTGAAGAAATAAAAATAAAAAGCGGATGCTGCTGGGTAGATTCAATTACTAAAGAAACAGATTTTGATGTAATTCTGCCTGGTGTTGGTGGACGTGCTCCAGAAATCATGAAGCGCTCTCAGCTGGCTCAGATTATTCAGGCTCGTGTAGAGCAGATTTTTACACTTGTAAAGGTTGCTCTTAAAAAGAATATTGGAGATTCAATAAAAGAACTTTCTGGAAATATTATTCTTACCGGAGGCGGTGCAATGATGGATGGTGTAATCGATCTTGCACAGAAGGTTTTCCATACAACCTCTGTTCGCCTTGGTGTTCCTGAAAGTCTTGGAGGAATTGAGGAAGATTACAGAAGACCTGATTTTGCTACTGTAATTGGACTTGTTCTTGCTAATAAATCACTTGCAAGCGGGAAAGACAGAAGCCGCAGATCTAAAGTTCACCCTGTGAAAAAAGAAAAGCAGAAGGGTGAAAGCATGCTGAAGAAGATATTTAAATCATTGTTCTGATAGTGTATAATAATTGTACAAAAATCACTTAAAAAAGTGTACGCTTGGGGAAGCGTTTGAGTGGGAGGAAATATGGGAAATCTTGGCATTTCAATCGTTGACGATGAGAATGGTTACGACTCGGAAGTTTCTGGATGCAGCCCGACTGTAATTAAAGTTGTAGGCTGTGGTGGCGGTGGTTCTAACGCCGTAAACAGAATGATTATCCGTGAACTCAGTAATGTAGACTTCATCGTTCTTAATACCGCGCGCCAACAAAGCTTGCTATTGGTCAGAAGGTTACTAAAGGTCTTGGTGCCGGTGGTAAACCAGAAGTAGGCGAACAGGCCGCAGAAGAAGATAAAGAACTTATTACAAATGAACTTCGTGGTGCCGACATGGTATTTATTACTGCCGGTATGGGTGGTGGAACAGGAACTGGTTCTGCACCTGTTGTAGCAAGAATTGCCAAGGAACTCGGATGTCTTACTGTAGCCGTTGTTACAACTCCTTTTGAATTTGAAGGAAACGTTCGTATGCGTCAGGCTCAGGAAGGTCTTAAAAAACTTCATGAACAGGTTGACTCTCTCATTGTTATCCCTAACGAACAGCTTTTCAAAAATATTGATAAAAACCTTACTGTAAAAGAATCCTTCAGAAAGGCAGATGAAGTTCTCTGTCAGGGTGTAGAAGGTATTTCTAATATCATTACAAATCCTGGAGATGTAAATACCGACTTTGCAGACGTTCGTAACGCTATGGCTGGTCAGGGTAATGCAATCTTTGGAATTGGTATTGGTGAAGGTGAAAACCGCGCTACTGATGCTGCTTACAATGCAATTCATAATCCTATGCTTGAAAATTCAAGAATCGATGGCGCTAAAAACCTTCTTGTTAATATCTGTGCTTCAGAAGAAATTACCCTCAGTGAAGTTGGAGAAATCTGTAAGATTGTTTCTGCTTCTGCTGATAAAGATTATAACATGTTCTGGGGCCAGGTTACTCAGCCTGAACTCGAAGGAAAAATCAGCGTAACTGTAATTGCTACTGGCTTTGAAGATTCTGGGAAAGTAATTGCTGAACCTGCAAAAGAAGAGCCTGCTGCAGCTCCAGAGCCAAAGGTAAATCGTGATGATGCTTTCAGTATTTCAGATATGAATAGTATTCTTCATTCAAAATCATCTTCAAGCGGAGCTTCTTTGGGTGGAGACTTTGTTGCTTCTCATTCAGTTTCAAAGGAACCTGATTCTTCAGAAAAGAAAGGCTCTCTTGTAGCCGGAATGTTTGATGAAGATAAGGCTTCTGCTGCTGCCGGCAGCTTTGTTCCTCCTTCAGGCTTTGTTCCAGATGCTAATGATCTGATGAAACCTGCAATTTGGAATAAGGGCGAGTACAGTAGAACAATAAGACTGGACGACTAGTTTCTGATAAAACTGCTGACAGCCTATGACAATAGAAATATTACTGAATCAGTTTTATACAGATTTAATGCTGGTAAAACGTGATTCAGAACAGACTGCAATAACCTATAAAATCTCTGCAGAGGAATTTCTGAACTGGCTGGTCAGCGAACGCATTAAGTTAAAAGATGTTTCCGTTCAGAATTTATTGTATTATATTATAAAGAGAAAGGAAAACGGAGCTTCAGAGCTTACAATTGCAAAAGATATTTCGGGTTTAAGGGCTTTTGGAGAATTTCTTGAGCGAAAGGGAATGTGGACGTCTAATATTGCTCTTGAACTTGATAAACCTAAAGCTGCGCGTAATCTTCCAAAGGTCCTTTCTGTTGAACAGATTGATGCTCTGTTAGACAGTATTGATAAATCAACCTTGAGTGGAAAGCGGGATGATGCACTTTTTGAACTGGTTTATTCCTGCGGACTTCGTATAAGCGAGGTTTGTACACTTAAGGCGGCAAATGTACATCTTGAAGAGCGGCTGATTCTTGTTCATGGTAAAGGTGATAAGGAAAGGCTTGTTCCATTTGGCGAGCGGGCTTATCAAAAAATCCTTGTTTACCTGAATGAGGTTAGGCCGGAGCTTGTGAAGGGCCGGGCAGTTGCAGAGCTTTTTGTAAATTACCGGGGAGAACCTATTTCCCGCAAGGGAGTATGGAAGCGCTTTCAGGAGCTGGAAGCTTTGAGCGGGGTAGAAGCAAAGGTTCATACTTTGAGGCATTCCTTTGCAACTCATCTGCTTGCCGGCGGAGCGGATTTACGTTCCGTGCAGGAGCTTCTTGGTCACAGTGATTTGAGTACAACTACAATTTATACTCATGTTACTGATAAGCAGCTTGAAGATGCACACGAAAAGTATTTTTCGATGGAATAAAGGAGATTTCTGATATGAAAAAAATTGTCTTTCAGTTCACAGCAGTCCTGCTTGCTGCAGGCCTTTTTCTCACTTCATGCCGTGTATCTAATAAACAGATAATCCGTCAGCAGCATCTGGAAGAAGGGGTAGACAGCCCTACAAGTGTAGAAGAACTAAAAGACGCAATAGAAAAATATCAGAAACGTGTAGCAGATATTCAGCTGGCCCAGAGTCAGATTGGAATCTGGTATAAAATCCTTGGTACCCGCTATTTAGATCAGAAAATGTACGGTGAGGCCTTGAAGTGTTTTCAGCAGGCTTTGCAGTATTATCCTAATAATCAGAATCTTTATTACTATGTAGGCGTTTGTGCCGGATATATGTCGCATGCTGCAATGGACTTTGGTGGCAGCGGAAGTACAGAAGTAAAATATAATTATCTTAAACTTGCAGAAGAAGCTTATCTTCGGGCAATTGAAATTGAAGACCGCTATGTTAGAGCCCTCTATGGCCTTGGCGTTCTTTATGTTTTTGAACTTGATGAGCCGGCAAAGGCAATTCCACACCTTGAAAAGGCTCTTACAATAGACACTAAAAACATTGATGCAATGTTTGTTTTAGCCCGGGCATATTATTCAAATTTTGAATTTGACAAATCTGCCCAAATGTATGATAAAATAATTAACACCACAAAATCCGCCGAGAAAAAAGCAACCGCAGAGGAGAACAAGAAAACAGTTTTAGATGCAGCATATACTAACTGATGAAACTGACGAAATTCTGGTTTTAACCCTTTCTGTAGCAAGAATTCCTTTTTTGGACTTCAATCAGAAAATAAAATTGCTGAAAAATCTTGACAATCCGCAATCCCTTGCATTACAGTCTATAGAAGACATTTATAAATTATTGCAATGTCAGAAGGTGAGCAGGGCTTACTGGAACGGCAGCGATAATCTGCGAATGGCAAAGGCTGAGGCGTTTCAGTGTAAAAGACTTGGAATAAAGACTCTTTTATATAATGATCCGCTCTATCCCGAAGTTCTGCGACAGATAGCAGATCCTCCTTTTCTTTTGTTTGTCAGAGGGAATGAAAATCTGCCTGGAGGACCAAATGTTTCTGTTGTAGGAACAAGACGGCTTAGTACTGCCGGCCGGGAAGCAGCAAAGTCTTTTGCTTACGAGGCTGTTATGGACGGCTCTAATGTCGTAAGCGGACTTGCTTATGGGGCAGATGCCTGTGCTCACCAGGGGGCTCTGGATGCCTTTTATGATAATCCGGGGCGGGAAGGGCTTGGCCGGACAATCGCAGTTTTGCCTTGTGCAATTGATGAAATAGTGCCTTATCAGAATAAGAGGCTGGCAGCGCAGATTCTGCAAAGCGGCGGCTGTATAGTGAGCGAATATGCTCCAGGCACTCCGACTCAAAAGCGTAACTTTGTTGCGAGAAACCGCATAGTTGCAGGACTGTCTCAGGCTACGGTGGTGATTGAAGCACCAAACGGAAGCGGGGCTCTTATAACTGCAGACTTTGCACTGGAAGAAGGCCGGGATGTGTTTTTTCATCAGGTGGCTTTTGGGCAGGCAGCGGAAAGCATTTCTCAGGCTGTAAAAAGCGGACTGGAAAAGGATTTTGCAACTGGCAGGGTGTCTAAGTTTAAATTAGAAAATTGTCCTGAGCGCTTTTTGAAAGAAGGAGCTCCGGTGATTAAAGATTATAAAGATTTTTGCGTGGCTCTGACAGAAATGCCGGGGATGCGCACTACAGGTCCCATACAAGGGGAACTGTTTACTTAAATATAGACATTTTTTGGAAGGGATTTTGAAATGGCTAAGAAGACAAAAACTCCGCAGACTCTTGTTATCGTAGAGTCTCCGACAAAGGCACACACAATCGAGAAGTACCTTGGACCTGGTTATGTAGTTCGTGCTTCGGTTGGACACCTTATAGACCTGCCTAAGTCGCGCATGGCAATCGATATTGAAAATGGATTCCAGCCAGAATACATTACGGTTCGTGGAAAGGCGAAGTTACTTAAGGAACTCCAGAAGGAAGCAAAGAAATCAGAAGCTGTCCTTCTCGCATCCGATAACGACCGTGAGGGAGAAGCTATTGCCTGGCACCTGAACCGTGCATTGCGCGATAAGACTGATGCAAAAATCAGCCGAATTGTATTCAACGAAATTACTCCAACTGCAATTACAGAGGCAGTTAAGCACCCTGGCGAAATTGTAGAAGCTAAGGTTAATGCTCAGAAAGCCCGCCGTGTACTTGACCGTCTTGTAGGTTATAACTTAAGTCCTCTTCTCTGGGTAAAGGTAAAGAACGGACTTTCTGCAGGTCGTGTACAGTCTGTAGCTTTGCGTTTGATTTGTGAGCGCGAAAAGGAAGTAGAAGACTTTTTGCCGGAAGAGTACTGGTCGCTTGATGCAGACTTCATTAAGGGTAAATCAAACTTTACTGCTCAGCTTGTAAAGTATAAAGGCGAGGCACCAGAGCTTAAGAGCGAAGCTGCCGTAAATGATATCATCGAAACAATTAAGAATTCTGAAAGCAAGGTTTCTTCAATCAAGAAGACTGAAAAAACTGTTCGCCCTAAGCCACCTTTTACAACTTCAAAACTTCAGCAGGCAGCTGCTAACAAGCTTGGCTTTACTTCACGCAAGACTATGCAGATTGCCCAGCAGCTTTACGAAGGTATTCAGATCGGCGAAAATCATGTCGGTCTCATTACTTACATGCGTACAGACTCTGTCCGCATTTCTGAAACAGCCCTTGCTGATGTTCGTGACTGGCTTTCAAAAAATCATCCTGCAGAATTACCGCCAGAGCCAATTCACTATGCTGTAGGAAAATCTGCCCAGGATGCCCATGAAGGTATCCGCCCTACATATACCTCATATACACCGGAAAGTGTAAAAGAGTATTTGAGTCATGATCAGTTCCGTCTTTACTCAATTATCTGGGAGCGCTTTGTTTCTTCTCAGATGAACAATGCAAAGATGGTAACTACATCAGTTGAAATTGAAGCAGGTGACGCACTCTTCCGTGTTGCTGCAAGTAAGATTGCGGAGAAGGGCTTCTATCAGGTAATCAAGCTGCTTTCTTCAAAAGAAGAAAAGTCTTCTTCACTTCCTGCAATGAAGGAAGGTGAGGTTCTTACTGTAGACAACTTCCATCCGGAGCAGCACTTTACTCAGGGACCTGCCCGCTATACAGATGCTTCGATTGTACGCATGCTGGAAGAAAAGGGTATTGGTCGTCCTTCAACTTATGCAACAATCATTTCTGTTTTGCTGGACCGCTACTATGTAACAAGAAGTAATAAGCAGCTGGTTCCAACTCAGCTTGGTAAGATGATTAATAAGATTCTTGTTGAATCTTTCCCTGCTGTAATTAACGAAGAGTTTACTGCCAAGGTTGAAAATGAACTCGACCAGGTAGAAGAAGATAAGTTAGTCTGGAACAATATTATTTCTGATTTCTATGGTCCTTTCAAAGAAACAGTAGACAACGTAATGGAGCATCAGGAAAGTATTAAGGGCTTCCTTGATGAGCAGACTGATAAGGTTTGTGAACTTTGCGGAAAGCCTATGGTAAAGAAGCTTGGTCGCTTTGGATTCTTCCTTGCATGTTCAGGCTTCCCTGAGTGTCATAACACAAAGTCTATTCCACTTGCTAAGTGTCCTTGCAAAGACTGTGGCGGTGAAATTGTTGAGCGCAAGACAAAGGGCCGCGGAAAAGCCTTCTACGGTTGTACAAATTATCCAACCTGTACTTTCATCAGTCACTTTAAGCCTATTGACCAGTACTGTCCAAAGTGCGGCTGGTTCCTGGTTGAAAAGTTCGACAAGAAGAATGGTGCTTATAAGTCTTGTATCAATCCGGACTGTGACTACCTCCACACAAGCGGTGAGGAAGCTGCTGTGATGCCGGAAGGCGAAGAGTAGCCGAAAGAGTTCAGAGGCAAGCTGTGCTTGCCGACTTGCTAAATAAAACGACGTGTTACTTGCAAAGTGCACGTCGTTTTTTTTATAAAATAAATTTGCTTTCTGGTGATAGTAATGCTATCATAATGACTATGAACGAATCAAAAAAATATGTAATTTCGCTGGATGAGGGTACGACTTCCTGCCGTGCTGTGGTTTATGATGGTAACGGTCAGCCGCTTGGTTCCAAGCAGCGTGAGTTTACACAGATTTATCCTAAGCCGGGTTGGGTTGAACATGATGCCGAAGAGATTTTTAAGTGCCAGCTTAAGGTTCTCCAGAGTCTTTTGATTGAAAAGGAAATCAGACACGATGAGATTGCCGCTATTGGAATTACCAATCAGCGTGAGACAGTTGTCATCTGGGATAAGAAGACTGGAAAGCCTGTTTACAACGCTGTTGTATGGCAGTGCAGACGTACAGCTGATTACTGCGAGACTCTGATTTCTGAAGGCTGGACAGAAAAAATCCGTGAGAAGACAGGTCTTTTAATTGATGCGTATTTTTCTGCTACAAAAATCAAATGGATTTTAGATAATGTTCCTGGTGTTCGAGAACGTGCCGAAAAGGGCGAGCTTCTTGCAGGAACTATTGATACCTGGCTTATCTGGAAGCTTTCGGGTGGGCGTGCACACGTAACTGATTACACAAACGCAAGCCGTACTATGCTCTTTAATATTTACAAGCTGGATTGGGATGATGAACTTCTGCAGCTTTTGGGAATTCCCCGTGGTATTCTGCCTGAGGTTCGCGATTCTTCCTGCGTTTACTGCGATACAGATCCTGAGGTTTGCGGTTTCAATGTTCCTCTTGCTTCAGCAGTAGGTGATCAGCAGGCAGCGCTTTTTGGTCAGGGCTGTTTTAATAAGGGTGATGCAAAGAACACTTACGGTACCGGCTGCTTTATGCTTATGAATACCGGGGACAAGCCTGTTCACTCAAAAAAGCTTTTGACAACAATTGCCCTGGGAATGAACGGAAAGATTGATTATGCCCTGGAAGGAAGTGTCTTTATTGGCGGTGCTGTAATCAAGTGGCTTCGTGATGAGGTTGAGCTGATTTCTTCTGCGCCGGAGATTGACAGACTTGCTGAATCGGTTCCTGATTCTAACGGCTGCTACCTTGTTCCTGCCTTTGTAGGACTTGGAACTCCTTACTGGGATATGTATGCGCGTGGAACTATTGTAGGGCTTACCCGAGGTGTTAAGAAGGCTCATATCTGCCGTGCTGCCCTTGAAGGAATTGCCTACGAGGTTCGTGATGTTCTTGATGCAATGGTAGCTGATTCTGCTACTCCTATTAATACTTTGAATGTAGACGGTGGAGCCTGTGTCAGTAATATTATGATGCAGTTTCAGGCTGATATTCTGAACACAAAAGTTTGCCGTCCTGCAAATGTGGAGACAACTGCTTTGGGTGCCGCTTATCTTGCAGGTCTTGCGGTAGGCTTCTGGAAGAGTCGTGATGAGATTCTTTCTCATCATAAAATTGATAAGGTTTTTGAGCCGGATATGAGCCAGGAAAGACGTACTGAATTATATGATGGCTGGCGCAAGGCTGTTGGAAAGGCCATGGAATGGGCTGAGTAAAGGAGGTTTGTTTGTATGGTATATGATGTTGCTATAATTGGAGGGGGTATCATTGGCGCTTGTATTGCGCGTGAGCTCTCTAAATATAAAGGCCAGTTCTGTATTATTGAAAAGGCGGATGATGTAGCCTGCGGAACTTCTAAGGCAAACTCTGGAATTGTTCATGCGGGCTTTGATGCTAAGCCTGGTACACTGATGGCAAAGCTCAATGTTGAAGGCGCTGCCATGTATGCAGACCTGGCAAAGTCTCTGCACTTTGATTATAAGAATAACGGCTCTCTTGTTATTGCTTTTAATGATGATGATATGGAGCACATTAAGAAGCTCTATGACAGGGGCGTAGAAAATGGCGTGCCTGCACTGCGCGTGATTGACGGAGATGAACTTCATAAGCTTGAGCCTAGTGTCAGTGAAGAAGCCTGCGGAGCCTTGCTTGCAGAATCTGCTGGTATCGTCAGTCCTTATATGGCAACCTGGGCTTTTGCTGAAAATGCAGTTATGAACGGTGTAAAGCTCTTCCGCGAAACTGAAGTTCATGGAATCGAAAAGAGTGATGACGGTGGCTTTGTGATTCACACAGGTAAAAGCGACATTCAGGCAAAGTGCGTGGTAAATGCAGCAGGCCTTTATGCAGATCAGATTTCTGCTATGGCTGGGGCAAGAGACTTTGTAATTAAGCCTCGCCGAGGTGAATACTATCTGCTTGATAATAAATGTGCTTCACTTGCCAGTCACACACTTTTCCAGACTCCGGACAAAATGGGTAAGGGTGTTCTGGTAACTCCAACTGTGGACGGAAATATTCTGTCTGGTCCTACAGCGGCTGATGGAGATGATAAGACTGCAACTGAAACTACAGCGGAAGGTCAGGATCAGGTTTTCATTAAGTCTGGAAAAACTATTCCGGATATTCCACGCAGAAATATAATCAACTCTTTTGCAGGTGTGCGTGCCCTTGCTTACAATGCAGACGGTACTCCTGTAAATGATTTTATTATCGAAGAAGACGCAGCTGTGAAGGGCTTTGTAAATGTTGCCGGAATCTGTTCGCCGGGTCTTACTGCGGCTCCTGCAATCGGAGTATATGTAGCAGATATCATTGAAAAAATCCGTGGGGCTAAGTGGGAAAAGAATCCTGATTTTGTTGGTGTTCGTAAGGGAATCGAATCCTTTAAGGATGCTGATGATGAACGCCGTGCCCAGCTGATTGAAGAAAATCCTTTGTACGGAAGAATTATCTGCCGCTGTGAAATGATTACCGA
>SFOB01000081.1 GCA_004554075.1 Treponema sp. | reverse complement strand
TCGTCAAAGATATAAAATTTGAAAATGGTGAGTTGAAGGAAGCTGCTTAAAACTTATGCCGATTCAAACTTCAATCCACAACAATTGACAATTTCTCTAAAAGGAATCAAAAAGTTTCTATTTCAAATCAATATTCTGCTATTCAAATCTGGTTTAATGAAGGATTTAATGCCAGTTCATATAAGTACCTGAAAATTACTTATGAAAACGCATCTCATAGTTTCAATTTAGCAATAAAAGACTATTCTAATGGTGATTTTGCGGCTAATTGTCCGAAATACAATAATACAGTTTTTTTGTCTCTCGATGGACTTAATAAAAAATCTATAAAAAATATCATTTTAATGAGAATGAATGAAGGAGATATATTTTCAGTAAAATTGAAAAGTATTTGCTTTACACAAGAAAAAGCAATGACAGCTCCTGAAATAGATAAAAGTAATGAAGAAATAATTAATAAAGATATTTCAGCATTAGATTTAGTAAAACAAATGAAGGCTGGATGGTGTTTAGGATTAACACTCGATGCTCATGGTAACTGGCTTCCTAATTATTCCCTTGATAGTGAAGTTTGTTTTGGAGAATTGTATACAACTAAGGAAATCATAGATATTGGAATTAAAAATGGTTTTAAGACAATTCGAATTCCCGTAACCTGGTATAATCACATTATAGATGATAAATACACTATAGATGGTGACTGGATGAGAAGGGTAAAAACCGTGGTAGACTGGGCTATAGCTGATGGCTACTATGTTTTTATCAATACAAGTAACTGTATTAGAGATAATATGAATAAGCCATTAAAATACGCTGATGGATATATTGTAAGAAATAATGATGTTGATATTGCAGAATCAAAAGCGTTCTTAAATGCAGTATGGACTCAAATAGCAACAGCTTTTAATAATAGCTATGATGAACATCTTATTTTCGAACCAATGAATGAACCAAGAAACACAGATCATGAACATATGTGGCAGCCAGGATTAAAATTGAATTGGTGCGACAATTCAAAATGTCAAGAATGTTTAGCTGACTATAAAATCTTAAATGAATATAATCAGGTTTGCCTTGATGCGATAAGAGCTACAGGAGGTAATAATGCAAACCGTTTTGTTATGATATCTTCTTTATGTTCAGGAATAGAAACTGCACAACATAAATTATTTAAATTACCAGATGATTCGGCAAACAATAAGCTTATTTTAGTAGTACATGATTATAGATTGGGGGTATCTCCAGATTTAGCAAAGAAAACTTTTACAAGCCAGATAAAATCAGAAATGGTATCAGATTATAAAGCATTAAATGCTAAGTATATATCAAAAGGAATTCCTGTTGTTGTTGGAGAAGTAGGTGCAACAAATGCAGTTCCTCTAAAGGAACGCATAAAATGGATAACGGAATTTGGTGCATTATCAAAAAAATATGGAATGTCAATTGTTTATTTTGAAGCCGGCGGAACTGGTGAAAGCGATTTTAGTATCATAGATCGGAAAAATCTCTGTATAAGACCTGAACAAAAGGCTTTTGCTGAGGCTCTTACTAAGGCTTTTGAGTAAAAAGATTGACAAAATATTACTTTTCTTCTATATTGTAATAGTCAGTTTAATATAAATATTAAAAAGACTCGTGAGGCCCACGGGTCTTTTTTGTTGCCAGAAGGCAGTTTTTGAGGCTGCCGGATTATCAAAGGATTTATGGAATACACATCTTATAAAAGCATTAAGTATTATGATGAGTGTGCTGCTCTTGTAGAGGGAATGGGCTACAAGCTTGTTGAACTTAAAATTGTTCCTTCAAAGACTACCACAAAAATTTCTGCAATGATTGCTTCGACAGAGCCGGATGGAAATATCGGAGTAAATGATTGTGCTAAGGTTCACCGCGTTCTTTTGACTCGTCTTGAGGCGCTGCTTGGAACTGAAGATACTATGATGGAGCTTACAAGCCCTGGTATTGAGCACAATATTAAGAATGCTGCCGAATTTGCAGTTTTTGCAGGTCGTTTAGTTCGTGTCTGGGATAAGACAATAACTGACTGGGTTGGCGGAAAGATTCTTTCTGCTGATGATAAACAGGTAACTCTGGAAGCTGAAGACGGAAATAAGTTTTCGGTTTCTTATGAAAATATTGCGAAAGCAAAATTCAACTATAACTAAGTATTTTATGAAGCGGGCTGCATGGCGGTGCCGCGAGGAGATTAAAGATGTCAGAAATGGCAGAAGCAATCCGAGCGTTGATTTCGGAAAAAGGTTATTCAGAGGATTCAGTAAAACAGACAATCGAAAAGGCTCTGAAGGCTGCATATAAAAGAACTTATGGTGATGATGAAAACGCTATCGTTAAATTCAACGATGATATGTCGGATGTTTCTATTTACTCACGCAAGGTTGTTGTAGACGGTGTTTATGACCCTGTAAAGGAAATTGAACTTGAAGATGCACGTAAGCTTGCCGGCGATGAAGTAGAAGAGGGTGATGAAATTGATATTCTTGAAGACCCTAAATCTTTTGACCGTTCTGCTGTAACTGTTGGAAAACAGACTGCACATCAGGGCTTGAATGAAACATATAAAACTTCTTTGATGAATGAATATAAAGACAAGATTGGTGAGATGATCATTGGTTATCATCAGCGTGAACGCAATGGAAACATCTTTGTTGACCTTGGAAATGCAGGCCGCATTGAAGGTTTCCTTCCTACAAAGTTCCAGTCTAAGCTTGAAGTTTACGAAAAGGGAGATAGAATTAAGGCTCTTATCGTAGATGTAAAACCAACAAATACTGGAATCCAGCTTGTTCTTTCAAGAAGCGATACAAAGCTTGTAAGCTCTATTCTTGAGAAGGAAGTTCCAGAAATTGCTGATGGTACTGTAGAAATCAACAGAATCGTTCGTGATGCAGGATACAGAACAAAGATTGCTGTTTCTTCTGCTCGTGAAGAAGTAGATCCTGTTGGAGCTTGTGTAGGTCTTCGTGGTGTTCGTATTCAGAATGTTATCCGCGAACTTATGAACGAAAAAATCGACGTTCTTAAGTGGGATGCTGATCCTGCTGTATTCATCAAAAATGCTCTTTCACCAGCACAGGTTGAACGCGTAATCATTACTGATGCTGATAAAAAGCAGGCTCTTGCAATTGTTGAAGATTCTCAGTTCTCTCTTGCAATCGGCCGTCAGGGACAGAATGTTCGCCTTGCAAACCGCTTGTGCGACTGGAACATCGATGTTAAGACAATTGAACAGGCTGAAGAACTTGATCTTTCTTCATTCAACACTGTTCAGAATGCACGTAACCTCTTTAATGATGAAGCTGTTGAAGAAATCTCTAAGATTTCTGAGCTTCCTGGAGTTGATCCTGAGGTTGCAGAGCTTCTTAAGGCTGCCGGAATTGAAGAGTTCCAGGACTTTGTTGAAGCTTATGATAATGGAAGTATTAATGTTGAGGGTGTTTCTCAGGAAGCCCTTGATAAGATTAATGAATTGATTAATGAGAACGTTGAGTTCGTAGAAGAAGAAGGTGCTGAGGAAAGTGCAGAACAGCCTGCAGAAGAAACTCAGTCTGAAGAAAAAGAAGCTCCTGCTGAAGAGGAAGAAGAATACTTCTGTCCTGAATGTGGAGCTAAGATTACTCTTGATATGACACATTGTCCTAAGTGTGGCATTGAATTTGAGTTTGAAGAGGAATAAGGAAGGTAAAAGATAATAATGGCTGAAGAAAACGAAAAAAAGCCCGGATTTGTAGTGCACAAAAAACAGCAGGATGCAGCTCCTGCCTCTGCTTCGACTGAAAAGAAAAAGGTAGTCGTTGTTAAAAAGAAGGCTGCACCAAATCCACAGACAAATACACAAACTCAAAATCAGGCTGCCCCAAATGCACAGGGCAATGCTCAGGCTCAGAAGCGTGTTGTAGTAAAGAAAACTGATAATTCTACAGCAGCGTCTTCTCCTAAAACTGAAGCTAAACCTGCAGCTGGAAATGCTGGTGGAAAGCCTGAAGGCGCTAAGCCTCGTCCATTTGAACTGAACTCTGCACGTCCTAACGTAAAGGCTGGAAATCTTTCAGACAGACCTCGTCAGGGTGGCTTTAACCGTGACAGAAACGGACAGGGAGGCCAGGGCGGATATCGTGGCGGCCAGGGTGGAGCAGGTGGCTTCAACCGTGACAGAAATGGTCAGGGCGGAGGCTTCTCAGGTTCACAGGCTCGTCAGAACTATCAGAACCGCGACCGTGACAATAACGGTCAGGGCGGACGCGGCGGATTTAATCGCGGCGGACAGGGAGGCCAGGGTGGCTTCCGCGGTGGTCAGGGTGGACAGGGAGGCTTCAGACCTCGTCCAGGTATGGGTGCTGGTGCTCCAGTTCCTCCAGTTGATCAGTCTCGCCAGCCAGCTAAGAAGGCATTCAAAGGCAAAAAACAGATATATAACCGCAAGGATGAAGAGCAGTACGATGATAACCTCTTTGGTCAGAAGAAGAAGGTTGAAACACCTGCAAGCGTAGTTCCAAAGTCAATTGATATTATGGAAACAATTTCTGTTTCTGACCTTGCCCGCAAGATGAACCTTAAAGCAAGTGAAGTTATCGGAAAGCTTATGGGTATGGGTATGATGGTTACAATCACCCAGTCTATCGATTCTGATACTGCAACTCTTCTTGCTGCAGAATATGGCTGTGAGGTTCACCTCGTAAGCTTGTATGATGAAACTGTAATTGAAAGCGAAAAGGATGACGGTGTAGAACTTCTTCCACGTCCTCCAATTGTAACTGTAATGGGACACGTAGACCATGGTAAGACAAAGACTCTGGATGCTATCCGTCATTCACACGTTGCAGAAGGAGAAGCCGGTGGTATTACACAGTCTATCGGTGCTTACTCAGTTTCAACAGACAAAGGTAAGATTACATTCCTTGATACACCAGGTCACGAAGCATTTACTATGATGCGTGCACGTGGTGCTCAGGTAACAGATATCGTAGTTCTTGTAGTAGCTGCTGATGATGGTGTTATGCCTCAGACAATGGAAGCTATTGCTCACGCAAAGGACGCTAAGGTTCCTATCATCGTTGCAGTAAACAAGGTTGATAAGCCTGAAGCTAACCCGGACCGTGTTAAGACTCAGCTTTCTGAGCAGGGACTTACTCCGGAAGAATGGGGTGGAGATACTCAGTATGTACATATCTCTGCTCTTAAGAAAGAAGGTATTGATGATCTTCTTGATGCAATTCTTCTTCAGGCAGAAATGCTTGAACTTAAGGCTAACTACGAATGCCGTGCAGAAGGTAAGATTCTTGAGTCTCGCGTAGACCAGGGACGTGGTGTTGTTTCAACAGTTGTTGTACAGCGCGGTACCCTCAAGCAGGGAGATCCATTTGTTGCAGGCATTTACTCTGGACGCGTTCGTGCTATGTTTGACGACAGAGGACGCCGCATTCAGGAAGCAGGTCCTTCAACTCCAGTTGAAGTTCTTGGTATGGAAGAAATGCCAAATGCAGGTGATCCATTCCAGGTAACAGAGAGCGAAAAGGATGCACGTGCTATTTCAAGCAAGCGTCAGGAGCTTAAGAGATTCGAGGCTGCCAAGGCAGTTAAGAAGACAACTCTTGATACTCTCTTTACTGATATTAAAGACAGCGAAGTTAAAGAGCTTAAGGTTATCATTAAGGCAGACCTTCAGGGATCTGCAGAAGCCCTCAAGGCTTCCCTCGAAAAGCTTTCTACTCGCGAAATCCGCCTTTCAGTTATTCACTCAAGTGCGGGTGCTATCAACGAATCAGACGTTACTCTTGCTGCGGCTGACTCAAATGCAATTATCATTGGTTTCAATGTACGTCCGACCCCTAAGGCAAAAACTCTTGCCGAGCAGGAACAGGTTGAAATCAGAAAATACAATATCATCTATAAGTGTGTTGAAGAGATTCAGCAGGCTATGGAAGGTATGCTCCAGCCGGATACAAAAGAAGAAGTTATCGGTATGGTGGAAGTTCGCAACACCTTCAAGGTACCAAAGGTTGGCGTTATTGCCGGATGTTCGGTTTCAGAAGGTATTGTTCGCCGCTCTGCAAGCGTAAACCTTGTTCGCGACGGTATCGTAATCTTCACTGGAAAGATTTCTTCCCTCAAGCGCTTTAAGGACGATGCTAAGGAAGTCAGCGTAGGCTACGAATGTGGTATTGGTCTTGAGAACTGGCAGGATATTCAGGTTGGTGATAAACTTGAAGTATTCGAAATCATCGAAGTTGCAAAGAAGCTTGGTAAGACTATTGCCGAAGAAGAGGCAGAGGCTGCAAAGCGTAATGTAACTGCCGGTGGTTCAGAAGGAGCTCAGTAATGGGACAGTATCGTATTCAGAGACTGAATGACCAGCTCCGCGACGAAATTTCCCAGTTGATTTTGCGCGGGGAAGTAAAAGACCCCCGCGTAAATACCTTCCTTAGTGTAAACCGCGTGGAAGTAACCAGCGACCTGAGTTATGCAAAGGTTTATGTTTCTTCTTTCCTGCCAGATGGCCAGGTTAAGAAGGGAGTAGACGGCCTTCAGGCAGCTGCCGGTTTTATTCAGCGTGAAATTGCAAAGAAGCTGAGAATCCGTCAGTTTCCAAAGCTTCAGTTTCAGGTAGATGCAGGCATGAAAGCCGGCTTCGACATGGTTCAAAAGCTGAATGAGCTTGAGCGAGAAGAAAAGCAGATCGAGCAAGAAAAAACAGAAGAATAAATAATGAAACGGTGATTGAACAGCAATCACCGTTTTTTTATAGGTTGCGTGGTTAAATAAAAAAGACTTCCCTAAACAGAGAAGTCCAGATATGGGCAGTGAGAGGATCGAACTTGCCTAAAATAGCAAATCCGTTAAAAAAAATTGTGCGACAGCGCAATTTTTTAGGATTTACCACCGAAATGGCTCGGTGCGAGACTAGCGAGCACCGCCCCGACTTCTGACAGAATGTCGGGAGATATGAGATCCGGGACTAAACAAAAGGCTGGTTAAATAAAAAAAGACTTGGTCTAAAACCAAGTCTAAATAGTGGGCAGTGAGAGGATCGAACTCCCGACATTCTGGGTGTAAACCAGACGCTCGTACCAGCTGAGCTAACTGCCCGTTAGTTGATGTTTAATTTATACCATTTATACGGACTTGTGTCAATAGAATCAGACAAAAAAATAATGAATTTCGAAAATTGATACAATCTGTTAATGACGATGATTATAAAGTATGTTATTATAATTAGCGCATAATTTGTTTTATGGAGTCAGGGGTGAAAAATACTTTATCAACTAAAACAGTCCTTCTCACATTTTTAATTTTTCTCTTTGCGTTTATCTCCTGCAAAAATAACTCTGAATCTAAACTTGTTTATACAGAAAATAATACCATAAAGCAGAATGTAAAGGAAAAAGAAACGGAAGTAACCTGGACAAACGAAATTGAAGGGGAAAGGCTTACTCAAAGAATAAACCGGGGTTCAATTGAAATCGGTTCTGAAGTACCTTATAACAAGGAAATATATAAGCTTTTCAAGGTAAGTCCTGTACCTGTGTATCCTTCATATTCTGATTTTGGAAGCCTTGACACAAGCAATTTGAAGATATCCACAAAGGAGAAACTTAATTCTTTTTGTACAACGCTTTCTTCCGTAAATAATGCTGATGCTTTTTTTAATAAAAAATATATTTTCAATTATGTTTTCCTTATGGATGATCTTGGAAGAGGCTGGGAAAAACATTTCAATACTAAGCTTCCGGAAGGTAAAAAGTTATTTTCAAAATGGCTTTTTGGTGAACCTTTTTACGGAGCTGATATAATACAGATTCCTGTGCGTTTTTACGCAGACTATGGTATAATAGATATGACCGTTTTTCTTAGTGCTTCAGGAAACAACGAGATTTATCAGATTATTATAAACAGGTGGGAAAAAGTATGATTGAACACGATAAACTTACAGGAATCGAAAGAGAACTTGTTTTACAGTATTTGATTGATGGAAATGTACCTGTTACACTTACTCCTGTAGAAGAACCAATTTCTGAAAATAAAGAAGATACAGAAGGAGAAATCCGTTCCCTTACATCTCAAATTTTCCCTGTTGCAATAAAAAGTGAAAACATGAAGGTAAAGAAGGATGGTCAGATTCTTCTTGAAAATCCAGCACAATCCATAAAGAGTTTTGCTAACAAAAAGGTCAAGGTTGAGTTTTATTTTAATCGTGTAGGTTTATATTTTATTTCCCCGGTAACCGCAACTAAAAAAGGACTTTCTCTAGAAATACCAGACGAAATTGAACGCATAGCAGATATAGAAGAAGACTCGGATTATGATTTTTCTTCTGTAATCTATTTTGACTGTAAGTCTCGCCGTGATTTAAATCTAAAATGTATTCCTGTTGAAGGAATTGAATTATTTGTTCGACCTGTTTGGAAAATTATTGCTCTTGAATATCAGCAGAAAGCAAAAGCTCTTCTTGAAAAATTTGTAGAAGAGGCAAAACAGGAAAAAAATGCAGGAAATGGTATTCAGCTTATTCCTGTGTGTAAATACCTTGCAGAACCTCATCCGGCAGGTCTTGAAGCAATGGAAAACAGAGTAAAACCATTTTCAATTCTCTTTATAGATCATGAAAGACTTGTTGTAGGAATGGAAACTCAGAACTGTACTTTCTTTGAAAAGGAAGAATATGGAATAAAACTTTCTTTTTCAATTAAACGCGGACCAATCTTGACTCGTGATATATTTGTAACAAGTCTGGTTAATAAAATATACAGAAGTGCAGATGGTTTATATTCATGTGTTGATTTCAGATATACAACACTGCAGGAAGAAGATTTAAGATTCCTGTATGAAAAAGCTACCAGTACTTTGTTTAATTAGTCTCTGAATCAGGCTGAGTTTCTGTCTGGGCTGAATCCAAAGTTTCATTTTCCAGTTTATCCTGTGATTGAGCCTGTGCCTGAAACTGTTGTCTCGGATCATTACCGATAATTATTGCCAGTCCCTTAAGATAATCAATGTTTTCGCAGACAATCTTTATAATTACCATAAGAGGAACAGCAAGAAGCATTCCTGTAAAGCCCCAGATATATCCCCATAAAGAAAGGCTTATAAGAATCATCACCGGTGAAATACCAAGGTTTTTTCCTTCAATTCTAGGTTCAAGAATATTTCCTAAAATCATATTTACACTTGTCATGAAAACAAGAACAAATACTGTTTTACCCCAGTTTGGATAGAACTGAAGCAAAGAGAAAAGTGTTGTAAAGCCAACAGAAATTATAGAACCGAAAATCGGAATAAAGTTCATGATAAAGGCAAGAAAGCCCCAGACAATAGGGAAATCAAGACCAATAATTAAAGAAGCGAGTCCACACAAAATACCTGTAGAAAGAGAAATGAAAAACTTGATTGAAATATATCTTACTGTCTGATTAATAATCTGATGTGAGATTCTTGAAATCTTTGCTTTATTATCTTTGAATGCATAATGCATCTTTCTTTTTGTAAGCCTCATTTCTATCAGGATAAAAGCAGTCATAATAGAAATGAGGAATATTGTTTTACTGAAGGATATAACTCCCGAAGAAAGCATTACGGCAAGTTTCTGTGTATATTCACGTACTTTAAGGGATGTCCACAAGTTCTGAAAAAGACTTTTTGAGTTATCAATTTCTATATCAAGATTTTGTGCAATCAACTGATAAATGGACATGAATCGGTTTTCATATTTTGGATATTCAGAAATAATACCTGTAAGTGAAGTAACGAGGATTGAAGTAAGACCGAGAATTGCTACAAAAAATAAGATTACGATTATAAGGGAAGAAATAACCCAGGGAATACCTGTTTTTACATTCAGTTTTTTTATGATTGGAAGAAAAACAAAGGAGAGCATAAAAGACAGTACAACAGGAATAATTACTGTCGACATTGTTTTGCACAGAAAACCTGCCAGAACTACAGCCAGAAATAATATGAGATAAAAAATCCTGTTTGTAGTGTTATTCTGATTATTCAGGTTTTCTGTGTTGTCCATAAATGGCTCCTATTTCTTAGGTAAAATTTTATCGAATCCACAGTAAGGAACAAGTACTTCAGGAATTGTAACCGAGCCGTCTGCATTCTGATAGTTCTCGAGAATAGCAAGCATTGCACGGCCTACAGCAATTGCAGTTCCGTTCAATGTGTGAACGTACTTGTTCTTTCCGTCGTCGTCCTTGTATTTGATGTTGAGGCGGCGAGCCTGATAGTCTGTACAGTTAGAAGTTGAAGTAACTTCACCGTATTCACCACCGTTGCGGCCAGGCATCCATGCTTCCAGGTCCCACTTGCGGTAAGCTGGAGCACCAAGGTCTCCTGTACATGTATCTACAACGTGGAATGGAAGACCGAGTCCTGTAAAGATTTCCTCTTCAATCTGGCGAAGCTTTTCGTGAATCTCGTCTGACTGTTCTGGAGTAGAGTAAGCAAACATTTCTACCTTGTCGAACTGGTGAACGCGGTAAAGTCCCTTTGAGAACTGACCTGCAGCACCTGCTTCGCGGCGGAAACAGTGTGAAAGTCCGCCGTAGAAACGAGGAAGGCTTGCCTTGTCGAGGATTTCATCCTGGTGATATCCACCAAGTGTGATTTCTGCTGTAGCAACGAGACAGGTTCCTTCTTCTTCGATTGAGTAAACGTTAGATTCGTTTCCGCGTGGATTGAATCCGATTCCCTTAAGAACTTCTTCCTTAGCAACATCAGGTGTAATGAACATCTGGAAGTTGTGCTTGCGGAGAGTGTTGAGGGCATACATGATAAGAGCCTGCTCAAGGAATACTGCTTCGTTCTTAAGATAATAGAACTTAGGACCAGATACTTTTGTACCACGGTCAAAGTCGATGATGTCGAGTGATTCACCAAGCTGAACATGATCTTTTGGTTCAAAATCGAACTTGCGTGGAGTTCCAACCTTCTTTACTTCAAGGTTTTCTGTATCGAGTTTTCCAACCGGTGCATCAGGGTGAACCATGTTAGGAATCTGGCGTGCAGCTTCTTCGAGGGCTGCTTCAGTTTCTTTTGTTTCTGCTTCTACAGAAGTGATTTCGGCGATGAACAATTTATGGTATTCATCAATAAAACCTTTGATTTTTTTGTATTCATTTTCTCGGCGTTCATCATTTTCAATGAATTGACCGCGCTTAATGAATTCTTCAGTTTTGCCAATTGGAATAAGTTTAAACCTTAAAGTTTTGGAAATCTGATACTTGTTTGTAAAGTCAGAGAGGTGTTTCATAACTTGTTGTTGTTAGTTGGTTTATTGTGTGTGTTAGTTACCCTCAAAGGTAGTGATAATTTTTTTGAAAAGCGATTGTTTTTTGAGATTTTTTTGTTGAATCGGTTGAATCTGTGTGAGGTGGTGTGAGGGTGGGGGGAAGGGGTGGGGGTGCAATCGTTTGCATTGATTTTTTTGGGG
>SFOB01000080.1 GCA_004554075.1 Treponema sp. | reverse complement strand
TTCATTCTCGAAATATCAACAGGTCTCGCAGTTGGAATCTTTACCTCAAACGGAAGCCCCCTATTTAGAATGATCTGCTTATAAAACATATTGATAGCACTAGATGCCGGGATCCCCAAAGTAGCCAGAATTCCCTCAGCCTGTTCTTTAACATCCGGCTCTATTCTTGCATAAAGATTTGCTGATTTGGCTGCCATATCATCACGCCCCTTTCTTTTACCCATATCATAAGTCAATGTACGGACAAAAGCAATACATTTTTCAAATCAGTGCCCTGATGTGACCGTAATGTGACGTAATGTGACACCTAAAAGACAATTTTGCTCGCCATTTCTGCAACTTTTCTTTTCCGCTCCTCTTCTTCTCGCTGAGCTCTTTCTCTTGCCTCGTTCTCCCGTTTAATATGTTCTTTTTCCATTTTATTTGCGATTTCTACACACAACAAAAGAGTTTCTCTGTGGTATTTCTGCACTTCTTAAAGAGTCGTTCCATCTAGTATTATCTTGTCATACTGAATAGATGCAATTCTGGATCTATGCATTAAGGTAAAGCTTGGTGGATTTCGCCATGTTTGTACAAAATATTCTTTCCAAATTTCACTCGGTCTTTTAGATAATCTAATAGGTACGCAATATAGAGCACAACCTGGAGTCCCATCATTCCTAGGTGCGGTCACTTCATCTTCTACAATCCCAACTATATAAATATCTTCAGGGTTCTCACGTTTCGCATAATGTTTTACTTCCTTGGGTCTATTTCCAACAATAGGTTTTGACTTCTGTTCATAGATTCCATGTAAAATCAAATCTTCAACATCAGAGTAGTTAAGCTTGTTTGCTTTCGACAAATCAATATATTTTTTACCAGCCAAGCAAATTGGAATACTTGTATTACCTTTACCGTTTCTAAGAATCGGAATGATCTTTCTTTCGTTTCCCTTCATTAGTTCCGAAGAGATTATATGTTCTTCATAGCCTACGCCACCCTCTCGCTTGTCGGCTTTCCGTTTATAGGTTTCAGTGCAAATAACAAGAACCTTATCCGCTTTACTCACTGCCTCCTCCATAAAATGAGGCAATCTATCCCCAGGTTCAGTATCATAATCATCCAAAATAGCATTAACCCCATTATCTAAAAGAATATCTGCCAATGATTTAACCCACTCTTTGTGTGCACCATCATCCCATGAATATGAAATAAATACATTTGGCTTATCTTCACTCCATTCGATCATTTTTACATCCTCCAAATCATCCATTAGCTATGCAAATTCATCTTGGCCTAAGCTTTTCTTTCAACCAATTCAACTGCCTTGATAGATTCCTGTTCAACCTTGCAATCATTTGCCAGCATGTACTCCAAAACATCCTTATATGCCGAAAGCTGTCCATCCTTTTTTGAAGTAATTACCTTTCTATCCCGTGCCGATAAGTTCTTATATAATCCTGCACGATAAAACCTTTCTATCGTTCCTAAATCCATAAACAACGGCTTAAAGGGAATCTGTGTCTTATCAATCAGATTCTTCAAGATCAAAAATCCATACACATCAAGATCACCCTCATGATAGTATTCCTTATCACCGTTGTTTTCATATATCAATTCAAGAAGTTTCTGCTTTGAAGTATTATGATAACCTCCCAGATAGATGTATACTGCATCCTGTTCATCACAATCGTGATAGGTGGTGAGATTCTCAACAGTTATTACCTTATCCGCTTTTACTGAAATCTTATGAATCCCTGCAAGGGATCCATTGGATAGAGCAATACCTCCAGGCATCTCTGATAATTCGATAGCCGATTCATCGAAACAAATCCTCGCGTTTCCTTTGATAAGCACATATGTTGGATTCTCGTATAGATTGTAATATCCAAGGATATCATCCTTTTCTACAACGTCATCCGTGTAATTAAACAAAATGCTTTCTGTCGTAGATCTATACTCTCTTTGAAATCTCTTTGAATCCTTGAATAGTGCTGTTGAGAAGTTACGTATGTATGTCTCCGACGTAAGTTTGGTCACAGCCTCAAGCACCTGTAATACTTCCCCAACGCGTCTCGCATCATATCCTAGATCATAAGGAAGCTTCTTATAGGCCTTAATTTGCTCGCAAAAATCACTTACAATCCTTCCAATCAGAAGACATTCAACGTTGTTCGCCTTCTCTAAAACACTCAAAACCTTTTTGCACTGATCCGGTATGCTTGTTCTTTTTAACAAGGCGTAGCATTCATCAACCCTGGCAATGTTAAGCTTAATTTTCGAATATCGACCAGTCTGATCCTTTTCAGCAATGATCAAACCGGCTGCAACATTTTTTTCTATCGCAGTGTTGATATCTCTATACTTCTCGTTATCATACCGATCCTTGTAAATCGGATATTCCTTTGAAACCTCAAACTGTATAGACCGCAATTCCTCCGGTCTTTTGGCATATCCGTTTCTTCGTTCATAGATATCCAGCAACCGGCTAATAATGTCTTTACTGTACTCCATGTGCACCAGTCCTTTCGAAGACACCAATCGCATTTCTATTTCCAGACTTAACAATCGAGTATGTTATATCGCAATAAGGCAGAATCGCAGTAGCCTTTTCCGCAGTCGCAATGAGAACTAGCTGAAGATTCAATGTTTTGAACATGTTCATCATTGGCTCAATACGGTCACTGGTCATATTATTGAACGCCTCATCAAGCAAAACGAGCTTGATACATCCGTCAGGATTTTGTTCATAAATCTGAAGAAGTGACGCACAGATAGCGACATAGAAAGGTGCCTGGTTCTCTCCTCCACTTCCTTCTCCACTTACCTTGGACAACGGAACCTCTATTCCGGTGACACTGTTTTTCACAATGATGTCATAGTCAAGATATGTTCTGTAATCAACATACATTCCCATACTCTTGGCACCGGTTTTATTGCCGGAAAGGTTCTCTTTTGCATGTTCTTCCACATCAATCATGATACGACTCATGAAATCTTCAATCTGACTTTCAAAAACTTCAGATTTATTGGTTTCAGCAAGATACATCATGATTTCATTATCCTGATCAATCTGCTGATTGTCCTTGTCCATTATGATGTCATAGAACATTCCCAATTCTTTATCTTTGCTTCGATCAATCCCGAATCGGTAGCTCTCCTCACCATATCTGAGGTTCTCCATAACTCGATTGATCTGCTTGAATTGCTGCCTTGCACGCAAGATATCATCTTTCATACGGAACAGAACTTCTTTACGGAATCTGTCCTTACAACGGATCTGTGCATGCACCAGTTCCGCTTTATGACGTTCCAGCTCAATATTTCTAAGCGCAAGGTACTCCTGCTGGTATCTCGCAGCACCGGCAATTCCTTCAGGAAAATCACAAGTATAGGTAGCTGTATACTTGTTCTGAAGAGGAATAAGATTCTGATTCAAATAATTGTTCAAATTGATATTCTGCTGATTAGCAGTACCTCTGAAAATACGTGAAATATCTGCCGCTTTCTTGGTCTTGCGTTCATCAGCATATTTTTTTATCACTTCGCCGGAATACTCTTCCGCGCCATCAAGCTGTCTCTCATATTCCGCTTTAACTCCATCGAGCAATTCAGCAAGTTCCTCATTGCGTTTACTGAGTTTTTTGATATCGGTCTCTAAATTTTGCTTCTTAGCCTTTTCAGAAGTCACCTCATCATTAATCTTTCTCTGATTTTCTTCGCATTCGCTGACATGATCAAACATCGCACGAAGAATAGGATTTTTCGTTAATTCTTCTATGCGCTCTTCCGTTTGTTCGATATCAAGCTGAATTCCAATTGCCTTCTCCCTTGACTCGGAATATTCCTCCATCTGCTCAAATTTATTCCCGGAATTGAACTTGTCATACGAAGACGAAACATCGTCAAATGCCTTCTTTTGTCCTTTGATATCGTCCAGTTCCTCCTGTCTGGAAGTCAGCTCTGTTTTAGTTTTATCCAATCTCTTTTGGATAGCATCAACACCAATATAGTGCTCTTGCTTTGACATCCTCTGTAAGGTGAAATTCTGAAATCTCAGGCGATCCCTTGTTACACTCTTCTTGTGGTTTTCAAGGTCATCTGCACTTTCACAACAGATAACACCTCGCATGATATAGTCGACATATCGCTTAGCATAAATATTCTCTGACTCGACAGTATCACAAAGATATCTGAAACCCACTTCTTTTTGCTGGGTACCATTTAACTTTCGAGTATCAACAAGGCCTATTCCCTTAACACTATCTCCTAAAGAAACAAACACCTTCTTTGCTAAAAGGTAATTCTCAGGAGCAACAATAATGTTAAATCTTTGAGTATTCAAATAGCTCTCAACCGCATCTTGCCAGCTGTCATCATTCATATAAAGCCATTCACACAGAAGTCTCGCATCCTCAGCTTTATTCTCAGCCAGAAGTGCTTCATTAATCCGATCTCTGACCAAAAGCGCTTCTTTCGAATAAGGCATCTTTCCGGACGACAATTCTGCAATCAGGCTTTCAAGTTCTGCAATAGTTGTTTCCAATTCCTTGATATGGGTTCTGAAATCAGCATCCTTATCTTTAATAGTCTCGCGAATAGCATTCAAGGCACTTCTTGCAGCCCTTATCTCTGATAAATGCTCTTCTTCTGTAGCCTCCACATCTTCAAGAATCTTTTCATCCCATTCACATACAATGCCTGACCTAGACAGTTTCTTTCCGAGTGCTTTCAACTCAGACAGTAATGTCTCATAAATAGCCGCTTGTTTGCAGTACGTTTCGTAAGATGATTTCCTACTTTCGTTTTCTTTTTGTAAAGCAGTTAACTCCTTATTGTCTTCATCATCTTCGGCAGCCTTCTTTGCCTGATACAAAAGTTCCGCCGCTTCCTTTTCCTTCTGAGATAACTCTGCTATTTTTCGTTCAAGTACCTCAATGCTCGACTCATACTGTTCAATCAGCTGCCGATTCTCTTGTTGTTCCTCCTCATTGCCCTGGTATTCAGCGTATGCGACAAGTAACTCATTAACCTTTACTTTGGCAAATCTCTCTTTTGCCTCTATAATTCTCTCATTAATCTGTTCGAGAAGCTTTTCGCGTTCTTGAGCTTCTTGAAGTATTTCCTGAAGGCGCTCTAACTCCTGCATATCCTTTTGCAAGAATTCAATATTGACCTCTGGTTCCGGAAGTATGTATGTATATATAAATTCACGAATATCCTTGATATCTTCGAGGCTCGTTCCCATATGGAACACTTCGTTAAATTTCTTTCCTATGGGCGATTCAGAATCTCCTATCCCTAGGATTCTGCAGATACGTTTTCTGGCATCTGTCTGATTAGACGCTCTGTCCATACCCTTGTTATCAAGCTTAAAAGCATCCCTGGATGTAGGTCTCTTGCCTTCTTTTACAGTCGTAAAGAACGGAATATCCTCAAGACTATATCCCGGCTTAGTTATATACCAGTCCTGAGTTACGCCTTTGAGATCCTGCTTCGGAGTTTCTGACTCAACACGTACGATGATCACGAATGTCTTGTTTATCGCTTCATCCTTAAATTCGACACCAATATATGAAACCGTGTGTCCAGGGCGCAGATAACTGTCCTCTGCTCTCTGTTTCTGATGAACAGAGCCCAGAAGCGTTCTTCCACTCTTCTTATTACCTGCGGTATTAAAATCTTTATTGGTAGTAAGGCAATAACGGATAGCATCCATGATTGTTGTCTTACCTACGGCATTTACTCCGAGAAGATAAGTTATATTCTTAAAATCTATCGTATCGTCCTGAAAATTGTGCCAGTTGATCAGACGGAGTCTTGTCATTTTAATCATCCGCTTCTTCCTCCTCGTCTGAATTAACATACTGCTGCAAATATGCGCTGGTCTGCTCATATGCTTTGCTAATATTGGTATCAGGCATCGCAAGCATAACCGAAGGATATATTTGTATTCTTGCATTCATATCCAGAAGCTTATCCAATGGCTGTACTAAGTTATATCTCTTAATATTTCTCATTGAATCTTCCAAAAGAGCACGATCAAACTTTTTAGGAAGGTTCAATTTCTCATATTCATTCTTTACTTCCTCAACAGTCGCAACGACTTCGTCAATATTGGTAGAGAGGCTTTCTCTCTTCTCAACATAGAGAAGTCTGAAGATCAAAAGCATGATACTTTCATACTTTTTCAATGACAGTCTTCCGGTTCCATGATTGTTCACAAGCTGGACCACTCGCAGATTCCTGTGAATAACCAATGTATACCCTATAGGCTGGAATATACTTCGAAAGGCTTCTTCATGGTTGATCACATAGTAGTATTTCTCCCTTGTAGAATCTACATTCCCTATGAGAAAGCAATTGTTCAGCAAGTAATTTGCAATTTCTTCTTTGATATCAATAGCCATACTTATGCCTTCCGTCCTTCCACAATAAATTCTTTAAACCGGATGCCATTGCATTCCACATAATTATCCTTTGTCTTAATATCAAACTCTCTTTCCGGAGAGTTTTGGTACGTAAACAGTCCAATTATCTTCACAAGATCATTTGGATGTTCCGCAAATACATGACCCACAGAAATTGCGGTCTTACCCTCCAAGATACTCTTTGCATATGTATTAACATTTTCTGAGGTCAATGCATTACGGATATACTCCATCATTTCTCTGTTTTTCTCATTGACCAGATCAAGATCAAGTTCCTCGTCCATCAGCATTAGGTCGATTGGAGTAGCCTTTCTTTTCTTTACCGGTGTAGCAAGCGATACACTATCAAAGTAATTCTGTCCATAGATTTGGAACACATCATAAATACAGGTCGTATCCTCCTCATAGATGTCATCCTTCGACTCTATTTCGCTTGCGTAATATCTAAGCAAATTATTAATTTTGCTCTTCACACTTCCGTCAGAAAGGAGCATGAACTGCGCTTTTTGTACCGCCCTGGTCCTATAGAGAATATGCCTATCATCGATGGTGCGCATGATTGCTTCCATCTCTTCTATGTCCATACGGATCTTCTGTATCAGTTCTTTAATCCGAATAGTCGCCTCTTCCTTATCTGCACGCTCTGTATCTATGTAGTCGTCCACCAATGCATCCATCAAAGTATCTTCGCATTTATCGAGACTTTCATACAGACTCGTCCTATAGTAGAACAAATTATCATTTGTCTTAAAGCGATGGTATGAGCCAACAACAATCTTTTCCTCATACTTTTCGAAAAACTCCAGCACCTCTTCCGGTTTCTTACCGGAAGTCAAAGTATTAATATGATCCTCTATCGATGCCGCCAAAATACGAAGTGCCTGGTTCAGATTATCAAAATCCTCAGACGCTTCCTTCAATACGCCTTCATAAGGACTTCCATGTTCTGTAATATGCTCAAACATCGAATAGATTTTGAACAGTTTGCCTTTATAGGTAATTATTGAAGGGCTTACTATTTCCTGGAACGATTTTATGATAGGAACAACCTTGTAGTTGATCGCTATCTTGGACTCATCCTCATACTCTCCTTCTTTTTCAATGAGCCATCCTGTATCCCTTAATCTACGAACAAAACCGGTTGCAATAATACGTGCATCAGAAGAACCATTATCAAGTTCCTCCCTCTCATCGTCATCCAACTCTATCTGTTCATCTAAACCGAGGAAATACTCTTCCGCCATATCAAAAATAGTACTCTTTTCAACAGCATACATAGGCATACGCTTACACTTATCCCATGTAAGAGCAAGAAGATCTACATATTTTCTTTTGTTGATTCCCGTGAGCGGTCGAAATAAATCTTCGTCAACCTCTTCAAAGAGATTCATCTTCCCACTCCTTTCTTGATAGTGTTAATAACCAATACTATGCCTGAGTTCCCTCATTTTCTGGAATCATCTCCATAATGTCCCCGATATCGCACTGTAAATATGCGCATATTCGCTTGAGAACATCCATTGATACATCCTCGTTACGCCCCAATTTTGCTAATGTATTCGGGCTCATTTCTATAGCTTCTAACAAGTCCATCTTCTTCATGTTTTTATCGATAAGTATCTTCCACAACTTGTTATAACTTACTCTCATTACGCAATTCCTCACATGCCTTGTAGCATCAATCGGCCTCTTAGCGGTCTCTCAGCCTACAATAGTATAGAATAAATTATATCAAATCAGATTTCGCGTATCAATAATTTTATTATAGATATCTATAACTCTATGTATCACTCTTTTCATCTACTTTCCATTATCCATTTTTTCCCAAACCTACAATAACTAAAATCTACAATTCAAACAGCACTGTCCACATGTTCATCTCTCTATTCTTTTTTTCCTCTGAAGCCAAAACCAAATACGTCCCATATCAATATCAATCCTCCAAGCAATAAAAAGGAACCAGCAGTGGCACACGACCACTTATTGATTCCATCTTAGTTCATTCATCTGTCAAAAATCGAGACTTGCTAACTACTTTTGATTATTTTTTAAAAAATCATCAAACATTTTCATACAGTTAAGATAGTAAATTGCATCTTTTTCCGGATTCTTTCTTGTATATAGATTTTTTACTAAACACTTATATGCTTCATCCATACTCTTGTCATTCTTAAGCCAATCTCCAAAATCCCTATCATCGTGCTTTTCAAGATAAAATGTATCTGTAGCATATGTTTTTATTGTTAAATCAGAATAAGGTTCTTTTCCTACTTTCCCCCGCTCCTCATCTGTTCTTTTTCTAAGATAATCAAAGAACTCATCATAATATTGATTCCTGTATTTTCCACCTACTTTTCTACTCATATCATCCTCCTATAAAAATACATTTCATATTGTTGTTTTATCTGCTATAAATTACAAGATAAAAATACACAGTTTTTATCAAATAATAATGCACAGTTTTTATCATCAGATTGTCTCGTTCTCTCCATATAAGATGTTCTGGAGACGATATGTCTTTCCTTTGGCCGGGTTGTGAGTTATAGTCCGGATTATTGTACACATTGATTGCTACAATATATAATCGCTCCCCGTATCAGGTCAACCCAAAAGTAGGGATTATATGGCAATCAAAAAGGATTCGAAGAAGCTGTTCTTCCGGCCATGGTAAATGTTTAGAGCTCACCCGGTAAAGGTGAGCTCCTTTTTATCCCAAGTTAAGTTAATGGTGGCATCCTCCGTGTCCACAGTCATGGTCGCCATGATGTTCATGATCATGATGATCGCATGTAGCTTCGCCAACCTCTGCAAGTGTGCCTGCCAAATATGATTTAATGACTTCATCGGCGTTTCCGGATGCGCCCGCATACACCTTGATGCCGGATTCTGCCATCGCATTGATCGCCCCGCCGCCTATTCCTCCACAGATCATTACATTGGCACCTTCCTCCTGCAGAAATCCCGCCAGGGCGCCATGTCCGGTCTCTCCCGTATCTATCACCCGCGAGGATTTCACTTCTCCATTTTCAATCTCATAAATCTTAAACTGTGGTGTCCTTCCAAAATGCTGGAATACCTCTCCATTCTCATAAGTCACTGCTACTTTCATACTCTGCCTCCATTCCATTCTTTTCTCAATACAGCATACTGATAGGTGTTCTCATAATGCGGCGTCCCATCAGGATTATTTACAAAACTGATAAACTCCTTGAAAAGACCCTCCTGCCTCATTCCGAGTTTCTCACAAAGATGCTGGCTGGCCGTATTGTTATCTTCGGTGTAGGCATATATGCGCCTTGCTCCCTTCTCCTTAAAAAGGTAGTCAAAGAAGGCTTGTGCAGCCTCAAAGGCATAGCCTTTACCCTGATATTTATCGTTTAGCATCCAGCACGGACTAAACGTATCCATTTCTGAATCTGCGCCATGTTCATCTGCCGGCTCCGGGTAGGCGTTGATCTCTCCGATTACTCTTCCTGACTCCTTAAGCACTATCGCAAAATAATACTCTGTCTCCGAGGATCTTTTTATAACTTCTTTCCTTGCCTCTGTAATGGAATCCAGCTTCATGTCGATAAAGCAATTCACAGCCGGTTCTTTCAAATATTCAAATACATCATTTTCATCACCTTCCTTAAAGGGGCGAAGGATCAATCTCTCTGTCTCAAGTACCATATTCGCTGTCCTCATAAATACATCACTTCTCTATCTCTCCATTCCAATCCAAGATCCCACCGAACTCATATATATTCGTATAGCCGAGTGCGGCAAGTTTTGCTGAAGCCTCCTTGCTTCTTCGTCCACTTCTGCAATATACAAAGATTACCTGGTCAAGATCTGGAAGTTCCGCAGGTTGCTCTGCTCCAATATCCTCATTTGCTACATTGATAGCACCGGGAATATGACCTTCAGCGAATTCATCTGCTCTCCGAACATCCAGAATGATATAATTGCCTGACGTCGCAAATACTTCCTTTGCTTCTTCCATTGATATGGATGTATATTCTGCCTGCTTTCTGTCAGCAGGTACCTTCCCTGCTAGAAACACAGATGTCGGACCATCCGCGCCACCAATAATAGATACAGTAGTTCCGTTTTCATCTGAATGGAATGACACATGAGCTCTTTCATAAATAAAAACACCTACTACGGTAAGTAGAACAATTACAACAATAATTAAAAAAATATATCTCGCTTTCATTTTCATATTTATCAATACACCTTGATATTTTCATACTTCGTTGCGCTTCCCTTGGTTTTTCCACCGGATACTCCTCTTTTAAAAGCATATCATATTTCAACACGTTTTTCATTTTCTCCCTCACATTAAACGGCATCAAACCCATTTTAGGATTCAATACCGATTCTCAACATTTCTTTTTACTCTCTATTTTACTTGTATTTTTTCAACTTCAAATCATCCAAATCATCGTCATCCACTGAAGGTGTAATAATTTTATCACTAACATCATCTATGCTAAGTCCGTAACAAGCAAGTACACGCTCCAATGTTTCCTTAGAAACCGCATTATGATTGTAATTATAGATAACATAATCAATATACTCATATGGAATATCAATTACTTCACTAGCTACATTCAGTTTGCTATTTCCACCAACTCCACGAAGTAAATTGCCGACTTTCATTTCAGTTTTCGCATTATCGAGTCTGGTCTTTTGATCTGTATCAATCACGCCCAGACTTTCTAAACGATTCAATGCCATATCAAAACTAACATTGAACTCAGACATAATCCTAGCAATATCCATTGCCGATAGTCCTTTTTCTTGAAAGTTCTGAATCTCTAAATCAATAAATCTTTGCACCGGCTGGGATGCGGTTATCAAGCATGATAAGGTTTAACTTTTCTGCGTCCTCTTCGCTATGAACTGCTGAAATGAGCATTCCACATGAATCGATTCCCATCATTGCCCTTGGTGGAATGCTACTTCAAAATTTTATTCTCATTAATAACCTTGTTAATATATTCGAATGTCTTTTCTTTTATATTAACCTGATTAGCAATTACCTGGAATTCGGCAA
>SFOB01000079.1 GCA_004554075.1 Treponema sp. | reverse complement strand
GCATTAAGGCAATGACAAGCGAGCTTACAAAACTTGGAGCCCATATAGTTGATGAAGGCG
Source organism: Treponema sp. (assembly GCA_004554075.1). Taxonomy (GTDB): domain Bacteria; phylum Spirochaetota; class Spirochaetia; order Treponematales; family Treponemataceae; genus Treponema_D. The sequence continues at coordinate 18,429 of SFOB01000079.1, read as the reverse complement.
ATCGTCTTGTCGTTTATGGAGATGGAGGCCGCAACCTTCATGGCGGCGAAGTTGAATCATATAAGGATCACCGCATTGTAATGTCTTTGGCGTGTCTTGGACTTGGACTTAAAGAAGGAGAAGAGGTTACTGTAAAAGAGGCAGAGTGGTGCAGTGTTACCTTCCCGCATTTCTTTGAAATCATGAATAAAATTGGGGCTGGCTTTGAAATTGACTGAAAATCCAGACTTTCTTCAGAATCAGCTGATTACCTACATAGGAAATAAACGCGCTCTTTTGGACTTTATTGGAAGTGGTGTAGCCGAAGTACAAAAGCGTCTTGCAGGCAGCGGGCAGACAGAAAGTAAAATTACCTGCCTTGATCTCTTTGCGGGCAGCGGTATTGTAAGCCGCTATCTCAAGCAGTTTTCCAGTGCAGTTACAGTTAATGACCTTGAAAATTATTCCTGCATAATAAACCGCTGCTATTTAAGTAATAAATCTAAAATTGATATTGAAGGCCTGCAAAGCCTGCATCAGAATCTCTGCAAAAAAATTGATCGTAAAATGGCTTCTCTGGAAAAGACTCCTGAAGGATTTAAGAAGGCCGGGTTTATTTCTGAACTTTATGCCCCGGCAAGTGAAGAGCAGATTGAAAAAGGTGAGCGCTGTTTTTATACGCCTTATAATGCTGCCTATCTGGACATTGCCCGCCTGCTCATAGAAAAAGAACTTGAGCCAGAGCTCCGTGATTTTTTTATTGCACCTTTGCTTTCCGAAGCTTCAATTCATGCAAATACTGCAGGCATCTTTAAAGGCTTTTATAAAAACTCAAAAACCGGAACCGGTCAGTTTGGCGGAAACGGCCGCAATGCACTTTCCAGGATCCGTGGAAAAATAAGTCTGCCTTTTCCGGTTTTCTCAAACTTTGACTGTAAGAGCCGGGTCTTCAGCTGCGATGCAAATGCTCTTGTTCAGGATCCTTCCCTTTACGACAAAGCCTTTACCACAAACGGAGTTTTTGACTTAGCATATTTTGATCCGCCATATAATCAGCATCCTTACGGCTCAAATTATTTTATGCTTAATCTTATTGCCGATTATAAAAAGCCGGATACAGAAAGGATAAGCCGGGTTTCTGGAATCCCAAAGGACTGGAACCGCTCTGACTACAATAAAAAACGCCGCGTAGCAGAAGTCTTTGTTGACCTGGTAAGAAATGTTCGTGCCCGCTATGTCCTTGTATCTTTTAACTCTGAAGGCTTTATTCCAAAGGATGAAATGATTGAACTTCTTTCTTCCTGCGGAAAGGTTGATGTACTTGAAGCTGATTACAACGCTTTTCGCGGTTCAAGAAATTTAAGCGGCCGCGACATTCATGTAAAAGAATTTCTCTTCCTTGTAGAAAAAAGATAAAAATCCTGAAAAATCACATTTTTTTTAAGAAATTTTCCAGAAAAGTGATAAAAATCGCATATCAGTTCTATTTTAACATAGGAGGTTTTCTATGAAAAAAATGGAATTGAAAAGGCTGTGTCAGATTTCTGCTCTTCTGTTATTTTTTGAAATACTTTGCAGCTGTAGTAATCAGTTTGTAAAAGATTCTGCTTTCAGAAGAAGCGGCGATTCGGGGAATAAAGGTGATGGCAGCAGAAAAGTTTCTCTTGTCTGCTGGAATGTTCAGACTTTTTTTGATGCATCAACATCCGGGACCGAGTACAAGGATTTTAAAAACTCAGAACGCTGGACAAAAGAAAAATATGTAAAAAGACTGAATAAGCTTTGTGAGGTAATGACTTCCTTGAATCCGGATATTTTTGTGATGGAAGAAATTGAAAATGAAGCTGTAGTTCAGGACATAGCAAATACACTTGCAGCAGGGGCCTGGGATAATAAAAAATCCTGGAAGTATGCCTGCTTTGCAAAAGAAAGTGGAAGTGCAATCGGCTGTGCTGTTTTTTCCCGTTATGAAATCTGCAGCTTAAGAACACATTCTCTTGATATCAGAAATCAAAAGGAAGGACAGCCTTCGTCGCGGCCCATTATGCAGGTAACCTTGAACACTGGTGGGCGAGAGCTTGACCTTTTTGTTAATCACTGGAAATCAAAATCGGGAGGGGAAGAAGAGACGGAAATCTGGCGGGACTGGCAGGAACTGGTTCTTGCGGAAAGGGCTTTTGAGGCAGGTCCGGATTCGGCTCTTGTAATGTGCGGAGACTTTAACCGTAGCGCAGAGGATTTTGTTTTGCAGACTTCTGACTCAAAGAAAACAAATACTCTTTTACGGGGCAGTTCCGGAGAACTTATTGCCTGGTCTCCCTGGTTCCGGAAAAACGGAGAATTTGCACAGGAGACAGGCAGTTATTATTACAATGGAGAATGGGAGCGGATTGATAATATTATGATTTATGGAGCTCTTGAACTTTCCGGCTTTACCACTGTGACAGACTCTCCCCTTGCAGATGAAGAGGGGATTCCTTTAGCATTTAAAATTTATACCGGAGAAGGCTGCTCGGATCACTTGCCTTTAAAATGTTTTTTAAGTCTTATTTGAGCAAAACCCAGGTTGCACCGCTTCCGCCTTCTGCCTTTGTTTTAGGGTGGCCGGAAGCACCGCAGCGTTTATCGCGCTCAATGAAGCGGCGTACCAGTTCTCCAAGAACCGGGTCTGAGCCGGTAGAATGAATTCCTTTTCCGTGAATAATAAGAACCTTGCGGAGGCCGCGGGCTTTGCAGTCTGTTATAAAACGGTTAAGGCTTTCTTCTGCTTCGTCCTGATGAAGTCCATGCAGATCCAGTCTTGCTTCCGGATTCATATTTAAAAGATAATTTCTGTCGTATAATTTTGAGCGGGATTCCTGTTCTTCTGCAATTTTATCTTTATCAATAGTGCCGTAGCGGCGCAGCCACAATTCCATTGGATTTATCTGCTTTGAATTATCGGCTTTCAGTTTGGCTTCAAAATCTTTTTCAGCGGCCCGGGCTTTTTCTTCGGCTGTAGGCGCATTTGCTTTTTTATGAGAGGTTTGATTTTTGCCGCTTTCCTTCTGTTTTTTAATCTGATTTTTCTGCATTGAATCCCATTGATTCAAAATGTCGCCCATGTCCATATTACTGCCTCTCAAGTGTCGTACCCGGCATCCGGGTATCTGCTTTTATTTTATTATATAAATATCTTCTGTATTACACCATCCGCCGCTTTCACCAATTTCAATATAGTACCACTTACCGGCCTTCTCAAGAATCCGAACCCGGTTTCCGCTTGCAACTTCAGAAACTGAATCTGCATTTTCCTGTGGTATTGAATAGATTTTGCAGCCGCGGCAGATACCGTATTTTTCATGCTGCTTTACAGAACAGAAAATCAGAATTGCGGTTCCAAGAATCAGGAGAATAACAAAAGCCAGAGCCCGGATCTTATGCTTTCTTCTGAGTGCAAATATCAGGCAGACAATCGAAGCGATAATAAGTATCAAAGAAAGATAGAGGAAAACTGCCGGGAAAACAGGATTTTCAGAAATTATAATTCCGCAGGATTCCTCAAAATTAATACGGTTTCTTCTTGCTTTTGGATAGAGCAAAAACTCTATGTGTTCTCTGGAATAATAATCTGCAAGTCTCTGGCAGTCTTCATCTGTAAGGGAAGAGGTAATAATTTTATCTTCTGCTTCCTCTTCCTGAAAGAAAGCTGCGGAGAAAATATCATCATCTTCCGAAAGACTGCTGCTTTCATCTGCCTCTGTAAATTGAACATAAACATCCGGCATTATTAGTTCGCTTCTGTAGCCGTTATAACCTGTTGCACTCAGACGGAATGGAGGCAGTTTAATAGTTTCTTCAGCAAGCCCTGTCCATTCGAACGAAGCAATCGGAATAAGAATATGAGAATAAACTTTTTCTCTGTAACGGTTTTCTGTAAACTCAAATTGTCTTGTGCAGGTAAAAATTGAGTCCTTAGGAATTTCCCAGTTGAATTGAAAAAGTTGAGTAGCATACTGAAGGTTTACGGTAAGCCCAAGTTTATTTCCGGTTTTTGCTGTAAGCAGGGGATTTGGAAAATTACCGTCATCTGAATAAACTTTTGTTCCGTCATCAAAAACAAGAACAATTCTTGGGCTCATAGTTGCCGGGTCATCAGTAACATAAACAGGCTCAAAGGCAATGGTTCTTCTGCTTCCCTGAATCATTACTGGCAGGGGAGAAGGAGTGTAGTTTCCTTTTTGAGAGAAGTTATACCAGATTTCAATTGTGGTTCCTTCCGCTTCATAGTTTTCAATTTTTCGTATGGTACGGAAGGTGATTTCCTGCTGCTGGTTTCCTGCAAGCACCTGAACCTGGGCAGGAGGAACTGTAGGAATTGTAACAATAAATTTGATGTCAGTTTTAGTATAAAGATTCTGTCCTTCTTCCGGCACAATCCTCAATTGACGGATTTTTTCAAGAGGAAGTCTTTGAGAAAAAGCAAAGCCTGTATTGCAAAAAAGCAGGAGAAGAACTAGAAATCTTCTGCAAGATCTGAAGGCTGTTTTGATTCGCTGTTTTTCCATTGTTTCTGATCATTCTCCTTTATATGTTCGAATACGGCTTTTTCAAGATTCTGAGGGGAGCTTTCTTCCGGAGAAGCCTGAATCTGATTGCTCTGATTCTGCTTTCCTTTTGCCTGGCTCTGCTGCATTGAAAGTTCAAAGTTTATCTTTGCATCAATTTTAGAACTGTCAATTTCCAGAGCCTTTTTAAAATAATCTCTTGCCTGGTCAAAATCAGAATTACGCCAGGCAATAACTCCCGCATTATAAAAAGCAGAATAGCGTACAGCATCAGGGGCGTCATCTGAAATTGAATTAAAGTGATCCATTGCAGCAGTATCTTCCCCAAGCATTATGTAAGCAGTTCCAAGATCATAAAGCGCATAGCTCTGATTAATGCGGTTTGAATCTGCTGCGGCATTTTCTGATGCCTCCATAAAGCATGAAACTGCATGTCTGTATTTTTTCTGATGGAAGGAAACTGTGCCTTTGAGAATGTCTGCAGTTTGAGAAGAACAGCCTGAACCAAGCAGGGCCAGTAATGAAATAAAAGCTGCGGCAGAAGCACGGGATGCCTTTGTTCCAAAAAAGCGTGTAAAATTAAATTCAGTTATGATGTAACTCAAAATCAAAAAGATTGCTGCAAGAGAAAGGAAAAGCTTGTAGCGGGGAACAGGTTTTACTTCATAAGAAGTAATCATGGTTTCTGTTGCTCCAAGGCGAAGCTGTGAAAGCAGCTGCAGGGCAGAGCCTTTTTCAAGCGAGTTGATATACTGCAGGTTTTCGTGATTATTGAAAAAGCGGAATTTGTTAGCAGCTTCTGAAATTGCCGCTTCAATTCTGTCTTTGCGGAGAGCTGTCATCACCTGAGTCTTTCCATCACCGCTAAGGACAGGAGATTCAGACTCTGCTCCAAAGCCTATAAAGGTAACCGGAATACCAGCTTTCTGACAATCAAGCAGGGCAGAAGAAAGCTGACCGTCTGTTTCTTCACCATCTGTAAAAACCCATATTCTTCCTGCAGAAGAAAAGTTTGTATTAAAAGATTCCTTTGCTTTTAAAATTCCCTTTCCAATGCTTGAGCCTGGAACAGTCATAAGGGAAGGGGAGATAACATCAAGAAGGGATTCAACCATTGCTACATCATCAGTAATAGGAATTGCAGCAATACCGTCTCCCTTTGCAATTATTACAGAAACAGGAACCCCTTCCATTTTTGAAAGAAGTTTTTTTGCATAAATAGATGCGGCCTTGAGTCTTTCTGTATTACCCGGACAGTCTTTTGCAAGCATACTGTTTGAAATATCAAAAACCATTGCAACGGAGTGGCCGCTTTTTTGAACCGGAACAAGATAAGTTCCCCAGGTGAGGCCGGCATGGGCCAGAAGAAGAAAGATAAAAGAAATCAGCAGACAGCCTGAGCGGATAATCAGATTCTTTTTGTAGCGGTAGCAGACCATCTCTTTTAAAATAATTCTTCTGATAAACCAGGCAAGAAGAAAGAGAATTATGGCAAGTGAAATAAACTTCTGATAGTAGAGACGGTTTACAGTTCTGTAGGTAAAGGTCTGAGAAACAGTTTCAGTTTTAGAAACAGAAGATAAAATATCTGAAAGTTCATTTAAGGTCAGGGCTTCAAAATACCTTCCGCCTGAAATATCTGAAATTCTCTTGAGCGAAGCCGGATTAAAGTTTGAATCAAGATAGCCCGAATAAAGTCTTTTTGTAACCGGGTCTGTATATTCAATAGGAACTCTTCCTTTAGAACCAATTCCTACAACGTAGATTGTAATGTTATTATCGCTTGCAAGCTGTGCTGCAGTTTCCGGATGGATTTCTCCGGCATTGTTCTCACCGTCTGTAAGAAGGACAATACATTTTTTTTGAGCAGAAGAAGAAACAAGGTGACACACTGCAGTGCTTAAGCCATCTCCAATGGCAGAACCGTTACCAAAAGTTCCTGCCTGGATTTTTGAAAGATGTTCAGAAAAGAAGGTAAGATCACTGGTTGGCGGTACAAGCACAGCTGCATTGCTTCCAAGACCTACGAGTCCATAACGGCTTCCGTCGTTTTTGTTTGTCAGCATGAAAATTGCATTTTTTGCGGTTTCAAGTCTCTGTGCTCCGTCCATATCTTTTGCAGACATAGAAGGACTTGTATCTACAACAAAAACAATATCAGTTCCAAGTGAGGTATATACTTTTTCCTGATTAGAAAGAACAGGGGCCGCAAGAGCGCAAACAGAAAGTAAAAAGCCTGTTACAAAAAAGATTCCCGCGAGAACTGAAAGAAATTTCTGTGTTTTTCCTTTCCATTCAAAGCGTCTGCCTTCCCAGTCTGCAAGTACAGCCGGGAAAGTGATTTTATTAAAAACTTTGAGATAGCGTAATATATAAAGAGCCGGTATTAAAATAAGGAGAAAAAAGGCTGCAGAGTTTTCAAATCTATCAGCTTTACAAGTTCATCCGCAGCAAATCTTCCATTTTTGCTGTAGCGGATATAATCAGTCCGGATAAAACTTTCTGCAATTTCACCAAAGGCTTCTTCTTTTGTGTCAGAAAGAAGTCCCTGTGTTGCCTCCTGCCAGCCCTTCATAATTTCAGAAGTAACCGTATGAGTAAAAGGATATCCGAAGCGCACTTCCAGATAATTTCTCAGGGCCTTCTGCATGTTTTCAGCTTCGGCTTTGTGATCAAAGTCAGCCTCTTCAGCCTGGTCTGCAATTTTGTAAAGAAGGCGGATAGTCTGTTTCTTGTTCTTTTTATATTTTTTAAGAAGTTTTTTCTGATTTATATAAAATGCAAGACTTTTTCTTTTTACAAAAAGTCTTATAACAATTATCAAGAGGCAGATGCTTGCAGCTAGAGTGCCGTAAAGTTTATAGGCAGTTCCCGGTAAAAGCAGGGGAGCTGCTGTGTCGTGCAGGCTTGTGTTTGCTGCATTTTCAGAAGAGATGAGAGACACAATCTGAACCGGCTGAAACTCTATGGTTACGGCAGATTCTGTGGCATCTGTGTCTTCTTTTTTGTGACTGCTTAAAATCAGTGGTTCAAACTGAATGCTGCCGGTTTTCCATGGAACAAAAGTAATTGAAAGCTGATAATAATCTACACCGGCAGGTAAAAGTTTGATTTCCTTTATATCAAAATCTTCTGAGGCAAGAAATGGAAAATTATTAAGTGGAAGTTCTACAGCTCCATTTTGCGTAAGGTTTTTGAGAAGAGGTTCCGGGCTGTTGAAGGTGCAGCGGAGCTCGGCTGTATCGCCGATATAAACTTTTTTTGGTACGAGAATCTGTTGTGGTGAAATAATCTGCATAAACTTTTCCTCTTACCTTATCCGTGACTTACGTGCAAAAATCTGATTCAATATCTGAACAGGTTCTGTTTTAGTATCCAGTACTACCGGCATTATTCCATGCTTAATGCAGAAGTCCTGCCAGCGGTTCTGATTCATTTCGTTATAAGTACGCCATTCCTTTTTGAAGGCTGGAGAAGATGATGGAAGCGACATCTTAAGTCCGCTTTCTGCATCCTGGAAGGTAACTGTACCAAGAGAAGGCAGTTCTTCATCAGCTGCATCATGAAGGTTTATTGCAATTACATCGTTTTTTTGTGCCAGGTTAATGAGTGGCTTTTCCCAGCCTCCGCTTCTAAAATCTGAAAGAACAAATACAAGAGTTCTTTTGCGAAGTATTTTGGCTGCAGCAGAAATTGCATTAGGAAGCACAGAGCCTGGAGTAGGAGTGGCAGGAAGCCGGTCCAGGTGATTAAGAATCTGCATTGTGTTTTCTTTTCCAAGAGAAGGCTGACAGGAAAAATGAATTGCACCATCAAAAAAAACTGCACCTGTCGGGCAGGCATTGAACTCTGCAGCAATTGCTACAAGTGCCGCAGTTTCTGCCGCTGCGGCATATTTTGTGCGGCGGTCTGAACCGTTTTCCAGCTGCATGGAAAGTGAAGAGTCTGTAATAATAAAAATCTGCAGTTCTCTTTCTTCTTCAAAGATTTTGATATAGGGGCGCCCCATACGTGCAGTTACGTTCCAGTCTATTGTGCGGATGTCGTCCCCTCGGGTATAGTCGCGGACTCCTGCAAACTCAACTCCCTGGCCCCGGTAAAGAGAACGGAAATTTCCGCTTTTCATACCTTCTGCAATATCCTGGGCCATAAGGCGGAGATAGAGGGCTTTTTTTATGAGAGATTCATTGTTTGCAAGATAACGTTTTGACATAATTACGGAACCGGAATAAAGTCAAGAATTCTTGTGATGATATCATCTGCTGTAACATTGTCTGCTGCTGCTTCGTAAGAAAGTACCAGACGGTGACGCAGAACGTTGAGGGCAACAGCCTTGATATCTTCCGGCAAAACAAAATCGCGGCCAGCAATCATTGCGTGAACTTTTGCGCACTGCAGCATTGCGATTCCTGCACGAGGCGATGCTCCAAAATGAATATAGCGTGTAATATCGTTTGAGTTTGCAGTGTTTACAAGAGTACGTCCGGCCTGCTGTTTCTTTGAGTTTTCTGGGCGTGTAACAGTCAGAATAGAAACAATGTACTCAACAAGCTTTTCATCACAGGTAATTTTTTCAGCAGCGGCTTTAAGAGTTTCAATATCACCTGGCTGAACAATTCTTCTTACCGGTACATAAGGCGCTTTACCTGCAGTCTGCACAATCTTAATTTCGTTGTCGGCAGCAGGATAGCTGATTACAAGCTTCATCAAAAAGCGGTCCAATTCTGCTTCCGGCAGATTATATGTACCTTCCTGTTCAACAGGGTTCTGTGTTGCAAGTACAAAGAAAGGCTCCGGCAGTTTATAAGTTTCTTCGCCGATTGTTATCTGACGCTCTTCCATTGCTTCCAGCATGGCAGACTGAACCTTTGCCGGTGCACGGTTAATTTCATCTGCAAGAATTACGTTTGCAAAAACAGGTCCCTTGCGTACGCTGAACTTTCCGGTGTTCTGTTCATAAATCAAAGTTCCTGTAACATCTGCAGGAAGAAGATCCGGAGTAAACTGAATGCGCTTAAAATCAAGTCCAAGTATCTCTGCAACGGTTTTAATAGCAAGAGTCTTTGCCAGTCCCGGCACACCTTCGAGAAGAACATGTCCGCCGGCAATAAAAGCAGTCAAAATATCATCAATAAGATTTTCCTGTCCAACAAGTCGTTTTTCCGCTTCTTTGTGACAGTTTTCTATTATATGTACAATTTCGTTATTCATAGTCAATGATTATATCAAAAACGGGTGTGTATTACAAATATGCCGCGTTTTCTGTGCTGTTAGAGCGCTCCCGTGGAAATAAACATAGATTTTTTATGTTTGGATGAACGGACGTTATGATGAATGAGTGCGGAGTGGAAAAAAATACCAGTCTGCATCGAGGAGTTTTGGCGCTTAGCCATGAAAAGAATCCGAGGATTTTGCGAAGCAAAACCGCAGGATTCTTACACAAAAACTAGCTCGCCCGCAGACTGGTATTTTTTTCCACGTGAGCACTTATTCATCATGAGTGGACGTATTATGCATAAATATACAAAAAATATGTATAATTATTGACTAAGCCAATAGAAATTCGCATAATTGAGGCATTATGATTAATCCATTAGCAAAAGAATTGAATGATACCCTCGCTGGTTCAGTAGTAGACGCCCTCATGTCAGACATGGGCCGCCGCCTTTATTTCCCAAACGGAATTATCTCTCAGGGTGGAGAAGCCGCTAAAGACGCTCACTTCGCAAACGGTACAATCGGTATGGCAGTTGCTCAGGGCACACCAATCGAGCTTGATTCTTACAAAAAGAATATGCCTTCACTTTCACCGCGCGAAACTGTTGCTTATGCAAAAACTGCCGGTAATCCAGACCTTCGTGCTTTATGGAAAGAAAAAATCATAGAAAAAAATCCTAGCCTTAAGAACAAGCAGTTCTCACTGCCAATCCTTGTTCCAGGACTTACAGCAGTTCTTTCTTATGTAAGCGACCTTTTTGTTGATGTAGACAAGCCTCTTCTTGCTGCAGATCCTTGCTGGGATAACTACGAACTGATTGCTGCTGCCCGCCGTGGTGCTGAGTTCCATCAGTTCAAGTGTTTTGCAAATGGAAAGTTCAACATTGCAGACCTTGAAGCAAAAATGAAGGCTGATGCAGAAAAATACGGTTCAGTTCGTGTAATTCTCAACTTCCCTCAGAATCCTTCAGGCTACAGCCCTACAGTTTCTGAAGCTAAGGAAATTGTTCGCATCGTTCGCGAAATTGCAGAGTCTGGTAAAAAGGTTCTTGTTCTTTCTGATGATGCTTACTTCGGACTCAACTACGAAGATGATATCGAGCCACAGTCGCTCTTCGCATACATGGCAGACCTTCACGAGAACGTTCTTGCCATCAAGGCAGACGGTCCTACAAAAGAGGACTTTGCATGGGGCTTCCGTGCAGGTTTTGTAACATTTGCTTCAAAGGGATTTACAGATGCTCAGTACACAGCTCTCGTAACAAAGTTCATGGCAGCAATCCGTTCTTCTGTATCATGTTCTTCAACTCCTTCCCAGAGCCTTGTAATGCATGCTCTTAAGGACGAAGCTCACGAAAAGCAGAAGCTTGAATGCCGCAAGATGCTCCAGAGCCGCTACGACCGCGTTCGCAATTTTGTAAATACACATACTTCAAAAGTTCTTGAAGCCCTTCCTTTCAACTCTGGTTACTTTATGAGTTTCCATGTAAATACAGGAAAGGCTGAAGAAATCCGCAAAGAACTTCTCAAAAAAGAGGGAATCGGTATCATCCAGATTGACCCATATACTTTGCGCGTTGCTTTCTCAAGTATTGATGAAGATAAGATTGATTCAGTTTACACAAGCATTTATAATGTAGCTGATGAAATTAAATAAACAATTTTTTTCTGCACTGGTATTCTGCGTCGGCTTTGCTTTTATCGGCTGTTCAAAAAACGCCGGTAGCAAAAACCGCACCGTATACCAGCAGAACCGCATAGTAATCTGGACAAGCTGCCGTGAGTTTGCCCAGTACATAGAACTTTTTAATCGCCAGCACAAGGACAATTGTGCCATTCTTGTTTACAAGGAAAATCCGGCCCTTTCTATTCCTCCTGCAAAGGATGAAAATCCTCCTGATATTATTGTTGGTTCCTGGCTTCGTAACGATACACCGCAGAAAAGTTTTAAATCCCTTGATTATCTCTTTGATACAAAAAAACTTACGTCAGAAGTCTTTTACCCTCAGCTTCTTGAGTCTGGAAAAAGGAAAGACAGACAGTATCTTCTGCCGGTAAGCTTTAATATTCCTGCAGTTATTTTTGCTACGGAAAACAAGGAACAGATTCCAGACAGTTATGTACTTTCTCTGGAACAGATCCGCAGTACAGCTGCTGCCTTTAATACAAAAAACAAAAAAGAAGCCTATACTAAAATCGGTTTTACTCCGCTTGGCAGTAATGAATTCCTCTATCTTGTTGCAAAAATGAAAGGGGCAGATTTCAGGGAAGAGAAGGGGGAAATTGCCTGGGACGGACAGGCCCTGCTTAATTCTGTTTCCACTTTGCGAGACTGGGTTTATACGGAAAATACTTCTCCTCAGATAGAAGAGGACTTTACCTTCAAATATCTTTTTATGCCTTACTATCGTCAGGTTTCTTCGGGCAGGACTCTTTATGCCTATACTACCAGCGACAGTCTTTTTAAGATTTTGAAAGAACAGGATCTGTCTGTAGATTATCGCTGGATAGCCGAAGATAAATCAATTTACATCGAAGATTCTCTTACCATGCTTGGAATCTACAAGGATGCAAGGAATCAGGTGGGGGCAACAGAATTTATTTCCTGGTTATTCCAGTCTGAAAATCAAAAGATAATTCTTGAGACAAAAGAGAATATGCATCTTGAAACAGATATGTTTGGAATAGCGGGAGGCTTCTCTTCTCTGCGTGATGTAACAGAACATATTTTGCCGATTTACTATAATCAGCTCCTTACAAACTTGCCGCCTTCTCAAATGCTTACTGTGCCGCAGAAACTTCCGGCCCGCTGGGAAAGCTACCGAACGTTAGTTGTTGAGCCTTATATCAAAGCCTCTGTTACAAGTGCAAAAGAAGATGATGCGCCAACTATTTATGATTTCGAAAAAGAGTGGCGCAAGAAAGTATTTGATTAATCATTACTTAAATAATTCGAGGGCGTAACGTACTGTGTCCATCGCGTCTTTGCCGTAGAAGTCGGCGCCGATCTGGTCGGCGTATTCCTGGGTCATTACGGCGCCGCCTACGCAGGTTTTGGCCCATGGACATTCTTTTCGCAACAGCTTGATTGTTTCTTCCATTGCGGCAACTGTTGTTGTCATAAGTGCAGATAAGCCCACCAGCATAACGTGGTCTTTCTTGCAGGCTTCAACAACATCTTCTGGCGGAACGTCCTTGCCCAGGTCTATTACTTCAAAGTCATAATTTTCCAGCAGAACCTTCACGATGTTTTTTCCAATATCGTGAATGTCGCCCTTTACGGTGGCGATGATAATCTTTCCTTTTGGTGCACCCTTCTTGCCTGACTTTTCCATGAAGTCTCGGATCTCAGCAAATGCCGCCTTAGCCGCCTCCGCCGCCATCAAAAGCTGGGGCAGGTACATAGTCTTTTTCTCAAAGCGCTTTCCAACGTAGTCCAGTCCTGGAATCAGGTGTTCGTTAATAATGGTCAGCGACTCTGTAGTTTTCAAAAGTTCCTTTGTAGCCTCAGCCGCGTCAGTCTTAAGTCCGTGGATAATTGCGTTGCTGAGGCTTGAGGTGGGGGAAGCATCCCCCTCGCTCGCACTTCGTTGCTCGCTACCCCCTCCAGCGGGGGTGCCCCCCGCAACGCCCCCGGCCGCGGCGACAGCAGCATTAGCGGCAAGGCGCTCTGCTTCCACCGTGCTCCAGTTAATATAATCCGTACAGTTTTCGTCTTTACCCGAAAGCAGGTTATAGCACTTCCAGGCCTTAATCATTTCACCCTGCAAAGGATTCATGATAGCCGCAGAAAGTCCTGCTCCCATACAAAGGGTAAAGAAGCTGGCAGTTACAAACTCGCGGAGCGGCAGCCCGAAGGATACATTTGAAATACCAAGACTGGTAAGCCCTCCCATCTCATGAATGGCGCGGACAGTTTCCATAGTTGCAATACCGGCACGTGAGTCCGAACTAACTGCCATTGCAAGCGGGTCTATAATAATGTCAGATTTTTTAATTCCGTATTTTGAGGCCTCCGCGTAAATCTTTTTGGCGATGGCCACACGGTGCTCACTGTCTTCAGGAATGCCGTCTTCATCCAGAGTGAGGGCAACAACAAGTCCACCGTATTTTTTTACAAGCGGGAATACAGTATCCATAATTTCCTGCTTGCCGTTTACAGAGTTTATCATTGCTTTTCCGTTATAGCGGCGAAGTGCTGCTTCCATAACGTCCGGCTTGGTTGTATCAATCTGAAGGGGCAGGGTAGTTACGTTCTGCAATTCTTCCAGAACGCGCAGCATCATTTCTTTTTCGTCAATTTCCGGAAGACCTACGTTTACGTCCAGAACTTGGGCACCGGCTTCTTCCTGTTCCATTCCCTGGTGAATAATGTATGGAATGTCTCCTGCACGCAGGGCTTCCTTAAACTTCTTTTTGCCGGTCGGGTTAATTCGCTCGCCGATAAGAACCGGTCTGTTAGGACCGCCAAAGTATACGACTTTGGTGTTGGAAGATACACAGCCGATGCAAGGGGGCGTTGCGGGGGAATCCCCCGCAGAGAGGGTAGCGGAAGATGCGTCAGCAGCTGGAGCGTGGGGGAGACTTCCCCCTCCTATTTCCTGAGAAATCCCCCGGATATACTCCGGCGTAGTTCCGCAGCAACCGCCCAGAATCATAGGTCCCAGGGCAGCAAGCTCTTTCATTGCTTCAACAAACTCGGGAGCGTCTACGTCAAAAACAGTTTTGCCGTCCACAACCTTAGGAAGACCTGCGTTCGGCTTTACGAGAACCGGCACAGTGGCTGCACGGCAAAGGCGTTCAACAGTCTGCTTCATATCCAGAGGACCAAGGCTGCAGTTAACGCCAACCGCAGAAACACCAAGACCTTCCAGCATGGCAACCATTGTCTCAGGGCAGGAACCACTGAGGGTACGGCATTCCTTGTCATAAACGTTACTTACGATAATAGGGAGGTCTTCAGCCGCAATTCCCAGCTCCTCCATGGTTTCTTTTGCGGCAAGAACGGCGGCCTTAGACTCATAACCATCGTTCATTGTTTCAATCAGGACACAGTCGATTTTCTTGCCAAAGGCAGCTTTAAAGCTTTTCTTAAACAGCTTCACACAGTCTTCAAAATCAAGGTCTCCCATCGGCTTAAGAAGCTTGCCGCAGGAACCAATGTCAAAAGCGATATAATAATTACCGTCGGGATTTTCTGAAAGAATTTTGTCGCGGGCAGCGTTTGCGTTATCAATGGCTGCCCCAATAAGGCGCTCAAGTTCCAGTGGAAACTTTGTGATAAAGGCGCCGAAAGTGTTTGTGTTTACGATGTTAGAACCGGCTGCAAAATAATTGTAATGCAGCTGAACAATGCGGTCGGGGTGTTTTGTATTCCAGGTTTCAGGAAGTTCGCCGGGCTTTAAGCCCAGTTCCTGCAAAACTGTGCCTGTACCGCCGTCAAAAAATAAACGCTCTTTTCCTAATAAATCACAAAGTTTTTTCATAGGGAGAGTTTATCATATTGCGGCGGTCGCGTCACGGCTCTTGTTACAGTTTTCCTGCTTCCATCTTTACCAGCATCATGCCCGCATTCCAGAGAGTCATGTATTTTGAAACACCGATAAAGTCTTTGCCGAACATGTCAAACATGTTGCTGCGCATTGTAAATGGTGGCAGGCGGCCAAGAATCTTTTCTCCGTCTGTCAGGTAAGCCATCTGAACCGGCATAGCGTATTCACCGGTATCGCTGAAACCGCCGCCGCTGTACTGAACAGGAATAACTGCAAGACGTCCGTCCAGAATCTCTTTTGGTGTTTTCTGAAGAGGAGTTATGCGGAAGTTTGCCCAGCCATTACGTGGAGTGTCACTGTATTCATGGTGTGCACTTCCTGTGCATTCAACTCCGTATTTTGCCGCAATGCGCTTGTCTGCATAGCCTCTCAGAATCCGGCCGTTTTTTATGTAGCAGAGCTTGTCCCCTTTGTGAACAATTCCGTCAGCATCCCAGAAGGAGCACATCCAGATATTCTTTTTTGAAACATCATGGCAGAGAGTCAGTTTGTCAGAAAAAACTTTTTCGCCAATCTTGCCGCTCAAAAGTGAAGTGCCAAGTGCAAGCTTTTCTGCATTCAGACTTTCCCTAAGCTTTCCAGTCAGATTCCATTCCGGCAGCATGATAATCAGCTCTTTTGGAAGCTTTACCTGCTTTGTAAAATTAGAAAGATAGTTGTCTGCCATCTCGCGGAATTTTTTGGAAGAAAAGCCCCTGCGGAAATTCAGTGAGAAATATCCGTCATCCAGATCCTTGCTGTCCTTATGCTTAAAAATAATGCCTGCTCCGTTGTGACCGTCGCGAATCTGGTAGTCCATGCCGGCAGAGTTTTTCTGCTGCTCAAAATAAGACTGGGTAAAAAAGTTTCCGCTGTAAGTAAAATCCGGGTGAGCCTTGCGCAGATAGGCAAGTTCAGCCTTAGCCTTTTTAATTAGTTCTTCGTCGCTTAAAAGTTTTTCGGTCTTATCCAGGGAGCGCACTCCGCTTTCCAGTTCAAAAGGGTAGGAGCGTTTGAGTTCCAGATTCTTTTCCGCCTTTTCAAAGCCTTCCTTGTCGCTCAACTTACCCCTCTGGTAATGAACTCCGACAAAGCCGTCTTTATACACTCTGAACGATGTTGTTGTTGTATCATGTTTATTAAACGAAACAATCTCGTTCTCCACAATTTTCACTTCAGAATAAATGCCTGTATTTATATATTTCTCTTTTTTCATTTTAATCTCCATTTTGAGGGGGAAGTCTCCCCCTGTCTCGCACTTCGTTGCTCGCCACCCCTTCTAGCGGGGACACCCCGCAACGCCCCGTTAATTTATCGTGAGCTTTTTCACACGGATAGTCGGACCGCCTGTAGCCGTCGGCATGCTCTGGCCGTTTTTGCCGCAGGTACCGCTGAAGAAGTGCAGATCATTTCCAACTGCATCAATATCAAACAGAGTCTGGAAGACGCTTCCTGTTACAACGTTTACTCTCAAAGGTTCGCACAGTTTTCCGTTACGGATTCTGTAACACTTCTGCGGCTGAATCGTAAAGGTAGAATTTCCGGTTCCGTAATTCCAGTCGTAGACGTAAATTCCGTCCTTTACTCCCTTTATGATATCTTCCGGTTTATCCGGTCCTGCAAGCATGTAAGTGTTGGTCATGCGTACCATTGGAGAACAGTTGTAGTCCTGGGCACGGGCATTACCGGTAGGCTCTTCACCAAGAATTGCCGCAGACTTTGCATCATGCAGGCGTCCGCTTAAGATGCCGTCCTTAATCAGATATACTTCTTTCTTTTTGTTGCCTTCATCATCGTAAGGGCAGTAGCCGTGATACATACCGTCCCCTTCATCCACGATAGAAACTTTAGGATTTGCAACCTGTTTGCCCATTGTCCATTCGTCGCGCAGAGTTTTATCATTCAGCATAAAATCAGCTTCGCTCTTGTGGCCAAAACTTTCGTGAGTAAATACGGAAGTAACGCTTGGAGAAAGTACACATACATATTCGCCCGGTTCAACAGGAACATTGTTCTTTGCAAAATCAAGGGCACGGTCGCGCTTTTCTATGATTTCCTTCTCGCGTCCCTTCAGTGATTTAAAATCAAAGCCCCAGAGCTGCTCACCGCCACCATAAGTAACATTATCCTTGCCGGAAATCTGAAACCACATGTTTACGCAGGCTCTCTGATAGTCCTGAACAATTTCAGTACCCTTGCTTGTATATAATTCTTTGATTGTGTTTGTGGCCCAGAAGTTTGTATGAGTTACTTTAATTTCTTTAATTGATTTATCAATGCATTTTTTGCGGTAGCTTTTTACAATGCCTTCGCGGTCTTCTTTTGTAAGAAGTCTAAGACTGTTCTTTCCCTGAAATTTAAGAATGCTGGCCTTGTTTACGCTGAAGTTTTTTACAATCGGATTTTCAAGAATTTTCGGATCCGGAGTTGCAAGCTTTGTCAGTTCATCAATCTTTTTCTGGATTTTATCAATGTCATTTGTTTCTGCAGTATACCAGAGTTTGCCGTCGAATATACGGATCATTGCACCTTTGAGGCTGACTTCTCCGTTACCCAGAACTTCTTCATCCTGCATCTGGTACCAGGCCTGTTTGTTGTCTTCAATGCGGACGTCGCAATAAAGATTTTTTGGAAACTTGAATTTCATACTTTTCAACTCCTTTTTTTAATTAATCATTAAATTGATTAATTTTAACACGTGTAATTTAATACGTAAAATGAAAACTTTTTTAACAAGTTCATGGAATGCAGAAAATCGTTCACGAAATGAAAAAAAATTAAAAAAAAGTGAAAAATTTTTAATAAATTTATAAATTTCTGTTGACAAGATTTTATTAAATATATATATTAGTTCTCACCGTCGCAACACAGCAACGGCAACAAACAACAGTTTTTTGACATAACAGGGAAGGAAAGAATAGAACGAATAAGGTTCTAAACGAAATAAGCGAGAAATCGCTAGTTTCGTTCTGTAACAAAATTGACTACATTTTTATCAGTTTAATAAAACTGATTCGAAATCAATTTCAACTAATATAATAGTTAGAATTGAACTGTTTATGAAGATCATTACCCTTCGGGGTATTGAAATAATCATGGAGAGTTTGATCCTGGCTCAGAACGAACGCTGGCGGCGCGTCTTAAGCATGCAAGTC
>SFOB01000016.1 GCA_004554075.1 Treponema sp. | reverse complement strand
TTATGTGATATTGTATTAATAAGGTGTGAAAATACCAATAATAATATTTTCTGGAGTCTTATATTCAACTCCTCCACGTTGACTTATTACCTCTTCTTTTTTTACCCACCCATGAATGCCTTCATAAACAGTATACATCCATAATTCATCTAATTCTAACATTCCTTCAGAAGATAACGAAATTTGACTTTCTGGGATTGAAACTTCATTACCATCCATATCTTTTACTGTTTTAAAGGTCCAGTGTGGTTGTATTAAAACAGTACTTTCTTCATCAGGTTCTTTATAGATATTTATTTTTAAATTAATAAGACCTGAATAATCAACTTTTCTAACAGGGAAATAATTATCATTCACTTTTTTATAAAAAAGAATCTCGTAATTATTACTATAATAAGGATTAATTCTATTTACGGAAATCCAACCTGTAATGCCATTAATTGTAATTTGAAACCAGATTTCACTTTCAGATTGCATTTCTTTAGTTACTATTTTTGAAATAGTTATGGAACTACCAGATGTTAGAATATCAATTATATTAGATGTTTTATCATAATTATTGTAAATAGGAAGCTTTCCATCTTTCAGATAAATATTTGAGACAATCTGATTATGCTTCCTTGTTGTTATTGTTGTATTTGATTTTTTTTCAATAGAAATAATGGTTCCATTTTCACCATTATAATCTGAAGTTTCACGAAAGTATTCTGAAAAGACATAAGCTGTTTGGTTAATTTTTGGGACATAACAAAATAACCACTCTTTAGTACTTTTTTCTTTGTTTACATATATTATTTCAGGTTCTGATAATTTCCCCAGAATCGTTGAATTAGTACTAGGCTTTTCTCGTATATTTATTCTTGTATCGATTGCTCGGTAACAATAAATACAATTATTCTCAAATTGTATATTTTGAGCAAATACTGAAAAGGTGAAAAAAATTAAAAATAATATTATAAGTTTTTTTCTCATTTTCTTCAGCGCCCCAATGCGGGCGTCCACATAACAACTGGTTGTACCGCAGCGGGCTTGACCCGCTGTCGGCTACGAACCTTTGTTATACGATTATAATATATAATAATACCAATTACTTTCATAATTGGTATCAAAATTTTCTTTAGTATCAAATTCTATATTTATATCTTCTTTTTTTAATATATTATTGGAATCAAGTTTTTTTAATGAAGAGTAAATATATTCTTTTATAATTTCTTCTATTCTTTCTTTTTCCTTTTCATCTGGAATTTGATTATTTGAATAAAAGAATACAACAACTCGCGTACTAAATACATTTTTTATTATCCATATATTCTTATTATTTATTTCGTTTAATAAAAAATTCAAATTCTGTGGTAATTTTTCATATATTCTTTCTAATTCATCTTGTACAAATGATGAAAAGAAAACAAAAAATTTAGCTTTGTATTTATTCTGTAGTTCAAATTCTTTTTCTGTTATGTAGAAGAGAATTTCATCTTTCAATTTTTCATCAAACTGAACATTTTCATTTGGAGAATTATTATCTAATTTTATTTCAAACCGTATTAAGTTTTTACTATTTGAATCTTTCAGGAGCGTAAATAAAATTTCATGAATATCTAGATTATATGTTTCTGAAATATAATTTTTAATTTCATCATAATCCTCTTTTGAGATTTCCTTATTTAAGGATATTTCTTTTGCTGATTTAAGACTTTTATTCTTCTTATAAAGAATTATGAAAAAAATGGAAAGTAAAATTATTATAAAAACGATTTTCATTTTTATTCCTAAAAAGCACCCCTGTGCGGGTGTCCGTATAACAACTGGTTGTACCGCAGCGGGCTCGACCCGCTGTCGGCTACGAACCTTTGTTATGGCAAATATATTTCTTATACAGAATCAGATTTCAAAAATTCTTTTTTTTTATGAAACTTCTGTACAGCCAATGGAAGCGTATGCTTCTATTATTATATTTTTTTTAAGCGGCGTAAAGCCGCGTTCTACCGCTTCTTCGCGTAAACCATAAAGTATAATTTCATTTAAGTAAGCAAGCTCGACTTGCTTACTTAAATACTTCTCTTTTGTTTAATAATCCATTTATAAATATCTAAAGGTTTATTATTTGCTTGTAACAACAAGCGTAACTTACTATTACATTTTTAGGAAACAAACTTGTTTTATGCCTTACATAAATATTTTTCAGCATTCGGAACTTCTCGAAGAGTGCTTAAAATATTTCAAATAAAATAAAATGAGATATTAGCTATTAAATCATGATCTTCGTTATCATATTCTCTGTTTTTTGCCATAGACAGATCATACATAACACCTTTTGCACTTCCGGGGTTATTTTTAATTGTTTCAATTATATCATTTCTATTCGGTGCATATTTCTTTACTAAATATTCAATGGCTTTAATTAATTCTTTTTCTGTCATTTATTTTCTCCGAAATTGATATATCATTAAATTCTTTATTTCAAAAAAAGCAGGCCAGTGGCCTGTCGCCATAACAATGGGTTGTACCGCACGCAGCTTGACTGCGTGTCGGCTTTGAACTTCCTGTTATGTGATTTATCTTTTTTCTAAAATATGTAAATACTCTACTGTAGAATCAGCTTTATTAAATCGATTTGAGTCTGCTTTGAAACGTTGATAATCTGTTTGTGCTAAGTCATATATTCCGTATTTTGACATAATGTTTTTTATATCTTCTACAGACATTAAGCCTTCGTTATTATAAGAGAGGAAGATATATTTGAAATTTGCATTCTGTATAAGATTATCAAATTCGTCTTTTACATAGCTGGCAGAGCAATATTTTGATTTATCATATTTTCTTAAACCTGTTTTTCCGCTTGGAACAAATGCTTTATATTCAGCAATTGTATTTAACATGTGATAATTTGCACCATATTGACGAGCGTTATATGGTGGATCTAGATACAAGATATCACCTTCAATCTCTTTTATAAGTTTATTTGCATCTTTATTGAATACTTGGTGGTCATTATCATTTAATTCATATTCGGCAGGTTCTAGAATTAATTCTTTCTGAGCAGATTTTTTTAAATTTTTCAAATAAGCTCCATAAACTGAGGCGGTATTGGCAACTTTATCTGCACATTCAAGAAGACTACAAAGAAGGAAATAATACAGATTATCAGAAATTTGGCCTTCTTCTTTCCAATTTTCAATAGCAGTTCTTATAGTATCGATACGTTTACCATTATCATCCGAAAAATATTGACGTTCTCCATTTCCTCCAAGACAATAATTTGTATAAATAAAACCATTATCAATAAGCGGAAGATTATTCAATTCTTCGAGCAAAGAATTTTTGTTTTCAATAGGACGATGATTCTCGATGTAATTTTTATTCAACACATAGCTGTAATATTCAACATCATTTGAAATTACTTTCTTTACAGAAGTTTTAAAAGTTCTGCCAACAATTCCTGTTCCTGCAAAGATATCACAAAATGTTTTTTGAGATAAATCTTCACCACAAACAGATTTGATAGTATTAGGAAGAAACTTCTGACAAAGCTTTAATTTTGAACCAATGTAATTCATTTTTGATACTCCGTTTCAGAAAAAATAATATCATTTGCTGTAATTTCATATTCAATAAATTTTAATGGGAGACCATGCTTCTCGGAATTGAACTTTCTAAAGTTATCAAAAATTTGTCTATCTAAAAACATAGCTTTTTTACATATAAGAATAGGTTGAATTATACTTGCTGTATTAGGAATATAATACTGTTCTATCCATTCAACATATCTCCTAATCTGATTTACATTATATTCTTCTGTTTCAACAGCTTTTAGTTCTATTGGAACTAATAAATGTTCATTCTCATCAACTTTTTTAGAGAACATAACATCAATTTTCTGCATGCCTACACCACAAGAAACTTCATTTCCTAACCATTCAAGCTCTTCTGCTTTTATATCAAGGGTTTTATCAAGAGATTTATTAACTCCTAAACCAAGATTTTGAGTAATATACATTTGTAAGTAAACTTCAAATTTCTGATATAAAGAGTTTTTCTTTATTAAGCGTGGCAAGATATCAATTTTTGAATCTTCATGTTTATATTCATAATGAGAATTTGAGATACAAATTTGTTCACCATCATAAGTATAATCTTTTCCATTTAGGGCCTTATAATTATTTTTCCGGCTAATTAAATGAGTTAAACGAGTAGCTTCATACAACGTAATCATTGTATTGCCGCGTTTACCTTTTAGCTTCCTATAAATCAAGCTCCATAACATTTGGCATGGGGCTTGTAATTCTTTTATTTCATCTAAGGCTTCCCATTCTGTAATACCTAAAGAATAAACTTTATAAGGTTCTATTCTCATCCTAAAAGGCAAAGTCTTACCAAGTTTGTCTTTTAAATACTCACCTTTATCACAAACAGAAACTCCATTATCAGATGCTTTAAAAATACCATAAAACTTACCTTGGTCATTACCCTGTACGACATAGAAGAAAATATAATCACCTTTTCTTACTCTTCCCCAATCAGACATTAAGCCAACACATACTTTTTCTAGGGAAGCATTTAATTTTGCTTTTAATATCTTATCTTTTGTGATTTCTTTATCTTTAGAATCAGGTTCTTTTCCACCTGTACCACCAAACATATATTCAAGGTGATACTTAAAAGTATTTTCATTTACAACTAAAACATGAGTTGTCATTCTTTCTTTCCTTCTTTTTTAAGTCCTACTAATTTTATGGATTTAAGTTTACCTTTTCCAACGCCAGTCATTTGAGAATCCGTTTTTGTATTAATTGAACCTTTCTCATAGTTTTTTTCTATAAAATATTTATCATCTAAATAAGAACCCTTTCTTGTATAATTGCATCCATTTGTAACTTTTAAATTATCAGGAAGACAAGTAACCTGTATATTTGAAGAAACTCCATTTTTATCTGGATTTGCAATTCTTTCAAATTCTTTTCCTCTCTTATCTTCCATTTTTATTCATCTTCTCCGTACAATTTTTTCATTATGAAGTCTGTTGTATTTTCAGAAGCTTCTTTTGCGATACGCTTAGCACTTTGTTTCCTGTAAGCGACTGGGTCATATTGGTAGCAACCAACACAACCTAGTTCTTCTGTATAGTTTTCATCACCCTCATAGAATGAGTAAGGATTTCCTTTTAAGTTTTTAGCATTCCAACGTTTATCAGTTTTCTTACATTCTTTGCAAATCTGTCGTTTGACATCATTTGCGGCTTTGCAAAGAGGCTGAAAATCTTCCAATTTTTGTGTAGCTTTATCAGATACTCTGGAGTCATCTTTTCTTCCATCTTTATGGTCAACTTCAATTCGAGTATTTACAGAGGTTCCGCAAACTCCAAGCATTACACATTTTTTATTTTTATAGAATTCTTTTATATCACTACGGATGGCCTGATTAAATTTCTCTTCTGTATTGAATCCATTGGTGCGAACCTTTTCAATAGCACCGTGTGCAGGAAATCTTTCCAATACATACATTTTCGCTAATTGTCCGTCACCTCGACCCCATGACCAACCATTCTGAAACATTAAATCTTTATATTTTCCAACAAATTCTGTTTTACTTACCCAACGACTTACTCCGGTTTTTTCATCAGGTTTTGCAAGTTCCAAAAACAGTTCAATTTGTGTTTGTTTTCCCATTTAGAATTCCTTTTTAAATACAAAAATATATTCATGTTTGAATAAATAATAATCACTATTCATAGCACGATATTTCCATATACCTTGTGCGCCTAGTTTGCCTCGGTTACCTTCTATGTTTTTTACAATGATTCCCTTCATTTTTACCTTAAAGTTATCTTTGATTGCATTCATTACATAAAAACCGAGGGGAATAACTTCGCTTTTCTTATATACATCACCAACAACGATTGCGAAATACTTATCCTTTTTTAAGTATTGCAAACCATTTTTCATAGCTAATGTAATCTTTTCAATAAATGTATCTAAATCAGAAATATTTGATAAGTCTTCTTTTTTTTCTGTAAATTTTACAATATCCATATAAGGCGGATGAGCTATAAGAAAATCAACAGACTGTGTTTCGCACCATTTGAAACTTTGTTTTATAACGGTATCCATTTTATTAGTATCAGTAACATCGCATTCGTTAATCAGATAATGAATATTTTGAGTATCTGCCATTTTCTGATTTATATATTGAATCATTTGAGTGTTGATATCAAATCCAATGTAATTACGTTCTAACTTTTCACATTCATAAACAGTTGTGCCACTTCCTGTAAATAATTCTAAAACAGTATCTTTTTTGTTTGTATAACGGCGTATAAGTTGATTTGGAATTTGTGGAATAAAATTGCCATGATAGTTATTTTCGTGCTTTCCAGAACTATCACGCTTATCGATGATCCATAAACTGTCTACATTTAAGTCGGTTGTTTTCCAATCTTCTTCTGTATTTATCATAGACCTTTATTCTATTAAAGTTTTACTTTTTATTCTACTGTACAAAAGCGCCCCAGTGCGGGCGTCCACATAACAAATATTATCCATATCCAACATAACTTTTTCATACTGCAAAAACTGTCAGTATAAGCTGGTGGTATGAATTCTTTATATCTCCATTCTACAACAAGATATATTAAAATGGTAGGGTTTTATGCGGATAGGTATAAACCAGGCAATTTTACAACCTGTCCAGCGGACTAACCACACCTCCGGCCCCTCTGTTCAGCACATGTGTATAAATCATAGTCGTACTCACATCGCTGTGTCCCAGTAGTTCCTGTATTGTCCTTATATCATATCCAATCTCCAGCAGATGCGTAGCAAAGGAGTGGCGGAATGTGTGGCAGCTGGCGTTCTTGTTTATTCCGGCTTCCAAAACTGCCTGCTTTACGGCGCGCTGCATCAGGCTTTCGTCCAGATGCCAGCGACCTTCTTGGCCAGTCTCTAAATTTTTCCAGCGGTTTTTCTGAGGGAAGAGCCATTGCCATTTGAACTCTTTGCTGCCGGCAGGATATTTTCCGGCAAGTGCTCCTGGCATTGGACTTGCGCCCCAGCCATCTGCCAGGTCTTTTTTATGAAACTCACGGACTTTTTCTATATGAGTTTTTAGTTCAGGAATCAGTTTTTGCGGAATCATCACATGCCGGTCCTTGTCGCCTTTTCCATGTCGGATGATAATTTCATTCTGATCAAAATCAAGATCCAGCACCCTCAGCGAAAGTGCCTCGTTCAGTCGCATTCCAGTTCCATACAAAAGTTTTGCAATCAGTTTTTTCTGGCCGTTAAGATTTCCAATCACTCGCGTAACTTCATCCCGGCTGAAAACAACAGGAACCCGCTCCGTCTTTTTTGCGCGGATAACTTGCCCCAGTTCCGTCACCGGCGTGTTCAAAATAAAACGAAAATAAAATAGCAGGGCAGCCAGAGCCTGATTTTGCGTCGATGCACTCACGTTCTTTTTTAGCGCAAGATTCTTTAGATAATCATTAATCTCCCGTTCGCCGATATTTTCTTTTCCCTGATTCACAACAAGAAAATCTTCAACCCATTTTTTATAGCACATTTTTGTGTGCTCGCTGTAGTGGCGGGCAGTAAGTGCCTCATTGATTTTTCTTATCTGGTAATCAATATATTTTTCACTTTGAGGCTTCGACTGGCAATCGGGTGTGTATTCAGATTTTTCATCAACGTTATAAAGTCCAGTTGTGTAAATATTGTTCAATAGTTGACTTGCCGCAGTTTTGTTGTAAGGAATCAACCAGAGTCTTTTCTCCTGATTCCAAATCCGCCCCGGCACGCTTCTCACCGCGTCCAGCATCGTCTCGTTAAAGCGGCATGGAAAATCAACCTTAAAAAATCGTTCATCAAAATCGCTGATCAGAATATCAAAACTTCCCGTCTTATTTTTCATAAAAACCTCATATATAATATGGTGCAAACTGTGCGATTTTAGGAAGTTTTTTGGAGATTTTTTACTACTTGCGGCTTTTTTCTTCCTGTAGTAATAATTGAATATTATATTTTTCAATTTCTGTTAATTCATTTTCATTGAAATCAGGATTAACAGAATATTTTGGATACCAGTTTTTTCCCCATTTATTAAATAATTCTCTTAAATCCTCAGACTTAAAATCGTATCCATGCAGGGCGTAAATTGTATTTCTCAGGATTCTTAATTGTGGCTTTGTGTACCATCTAAGCCAGGACTTTTCAGCTTTTACGTCTCTGAATTTATAACCATATCCTGGGAAAGCTCTTGGGCCTGTATCTTCCAGAATATCAATTGTATGAATTGTAATACAATCTGTGTATTCAGGTTCAATATCTGTAAAATGCGCTTCCCACTTATTGTCTGCAATATGTGTAAAAGCAGAAGAGTCTCCTTGAGGAAGTTCGAAACCATTCGGTTTGTCATATGGAAGATTGTTTTCCAATATTAAAGTTATATGCCCGATTTTATTTTTCCAGCTGCTTCCTGTTCCATATAAGTATTTAATAATGCAGCCTTCAGTATCATAACCATATTCAGATTTGTATTTTACAGTTGTATTAGTAATGGATTTTGCCGGAAATGTAATAGTTCGTGTGTAAGCATTTTCTAATTCGGCTGCATCAAAATTGTGATTTGAAAAATCTCTGATGATTGGAATATCAGAATAGTCCTTCAACTGTCCGTTAGTCCAGCATTTAAAATCATAAAGTTTTCCATGACCACCTATTCCCGCTTCAAAGTAGGGAAAGCCAACCAGTAAATCTACCGTTTTTCCGTGGTTGTAAAATTCAAAATCTACAGTAACTTCATAATACCTAGGCTCTAAAACAATGCTGATTACTTCTGCTTTCATTTCAATCGAAATATCTTTTTCTTCTGCAGGAATCAGATTTCCTCCGGAAGTAAAAAAATAAGTATCATTTGCAAATGCAAAAGCAGCTAAGAAAAATGAAAGAAGGCAAAAAAAATTCTTTTTCAAAATAGACTCCAATTAATTTTTTATAAAAATATTTTTCTTTTTATCAAATTTATATCTGAACATTCCCTTAGTATCGGCGTATTGTTCGTTTCCGCACCAAAGGCTGGTTAAATCGTCCAGATTATAAATTACACTATGGATTGTAAGAATGTGGTCGTCGGCATTACGATTTGGACGGATAGTACGCTGAGCAACCTTCTGCAGAATCTTCATGGCAGACATTTCATCTTCTACAATTGCACCAGTTTTGGAAAGTTCATCATAAAGAATATTGTAACGATCATAACCAACCAGAGCCTTATCATTGTATTCATCATAATAGCCCGGCTGAATAATGAAGTTAGTAACCCACTGGAAATCTGCTTCCCCTTCGTGCTGGCCAATGTGCGCATCTTCATCATTATAAGTAACAATAAGCTTTCTAAGCTCACCATTATCATCAGAACCATTTCGGGCATTTACCCATTCCAGAACAGCACTTCTTCCAGACCGGTCTGCAACCATAATGTGGAAGGAAGTTCCAGCCGAATCATGCATATCATAACTTTTTGCAAACTCAACAGCTTCTTCAATAGAATCAGCGTAATCAAGAATCATTCTGATAAAAGTCGTTGGAGAAAAATCCGGAAGATCAGTGTTCTGGTCCGTTGCAATAACAGATTTCCCATTCCCCTGATAAGTCATGTAAATCCCGCAGCTCACACCAGCATCATTTATTCCATCAAGAGGGGCATAAGGGGCCGCCAGACAATAAGCTTTAGAAATCAGATTTTTAACATTCTTGTAGGCCGGAATATTTATAAAAGAAAGGTCCACAGTAGAAATTGATGCGTGGCGCTTTTTATTTCCTTTCACTCGAACAATACAGGTGTTCGTAGAATAAAGATCATAATTTCTTGCAAAAAGATGTTCGCCATCTGACTTTCTTGCAGTAAAAGAAGAACAGCCGATTTTCGAAGTCTGAATCTTAAGATTCAAAAGCCCCTTAGTCATTTTATTCATGATGAAGTCCAGGAGCTCTCTGTCGTTTTTGGAGCCACCCTGCGCAATAAAATCATCAAAATAATAATCACCGGTGAAAGTCATTTCGTAAATATTGCACTGCAAAGAGTTTTCCACCCGCGGCTTCAGAACCTTGATCGACGAAATTGCCGAAATCTCATTCCTAAAGATAATTCCGAAAACCATTACGGAAATCAGAACCAAAGCCAGAAGAGAACTTAAAATGATAAGAACAATTTTAACAACTTTTTTCATAAAACCTATTATAGCATAACAACTTCCGATTATTGTGTGAACTATTACTTTATTTTTTTACTATAACTAATAGGAAAAAAATGATTTTTTGAAAATTTATTTTCTTGTTTCTATTGACACTTTTTTTTTAAAGCGGTATAACAAAAGAATCTAAGGCAATGAGGTCGTAGGAAAAAATCCTGCGACCTTTTTTGTTTTAAACTTTGTCGGGGACATACCCGATTATTAATTATGGCAATGACGCTGCGTTTACTGCGCTCCTAACGAGCGGTAGTTACACGCAGCGTTTATTTTTTATATGGCGATGGTGTCGATTCTTTTGCGTTTGTGCACAATGCAGAAAGCTTCGACCCGTCGCCTTTTTTTTCGGACTCACACAGAGGAGGTTTATATGAGTGAAGTTTGGAGTGTGTGGTTTTTAATCGGCGCTGCACTTGTATTCTTTATGCAGTGCGGTTTTGCGATGGTTGAAACTGGTTTTACAAGAGCGAAGAATGCGGGAAACATCATCATGAAAAACCTGATGGATTTCTGTATCGGAACTCCTATGTTTATGCTGCTCGGATTCGGCCTGATGATGAGCGAAAATTATTTCTTTGGTTTGATTGGTAAACCAAATATGCAGCTGTTCACAAACTTTGCTGAACTCGACTGGTCTAGCTTTGTATTCAACTTAGTATTCTGTGCTACTGCTGCTACAATCGTTTCTGGTTCTATGGCAGAAAGAACAAAGTTCTCTGCTTACTGTATTTACTCAGCTGTAATTTCTGCAGTTGTTTATCCAATCGAAGCCGGATGGGTTTGGAACTCACAGGGCTGGCTTGCTCAGCGCCGGTGGTGCTGCTATTCACTCAGTAGGAGGAACCGCTGCATTGATTGGTGCAATCTTCCTTGGTCCACGTATCGGTAAGTACGACCGCGATGCAAGCGGAAAAGTAACAAAGGTTCACGCTATTCCAGGTCACTCTTTGACACTTGGTGCTCTCGGAACTTTCATCCTCTGGTTCGGCTGGTACGGATTCAACGGTGCTGCCTGTACACAGCTTCTTGGGGTTGGTGGTCTTGCTGCAGTATTCACAACTACAACAATTGCCCCGGCAGTTGCCTGCGTTACAACAATGATCTTCACCTGGATTAAGAACGGAAAGCCTGATGTTTCCATGACACTCAACGCTTCTCTTGCCGGCCTTGTTGCTATTACTCCTACATGTGCCACAGTAGATGCGTTAGGTGCAACTATCATCGGTATCGTTTCAGGTATCATTGTTGTAGTAGTAGTTGAGTTCCTTGATATGAAGCTCCACATTGATGACCCGGTTGGTGCCGTAGCAGTTCACCTTGCAAACGGTATCTGGGGTACTTTGTCAGACGGTTTGTTCAACGTTGAAGAAGGTGTATTCTACGGTGGCGGTTTCCATCACCTTGGAGTTCAGTTCGTTGGTGAAGCTTCAATCCTTGTTTGGACAACAGTTTGTATGCTCATCACCTTCACATTGATTAAGAAGCTTCACGGACTTCGTGCAAGCCGCGAAGAAGAAATTGTCGGACTCGATAAGCTCGAGCACGGAATCGATTCAAGTTACGCAGGCTTCATTATGGCTCCTCAGGTTCTTGGTGGAGACAGTTCAGAAGCTGCCGGCAGTGGAAGCGTTCCTGTTGAAAAGGCAGTACCGGTTGCAAAGGCTACAAGCCGTCCGGATGCAAAGTTCCATATGGTTACAATCATTACACGCCAGAGCAAGTTCGACGAACTCAAGGCTGCAATGAACGACATCAACGTAACAGGTATGACAGTTACAAACGTACTTGGTTGCGGACAGCAGCACGGAAACGTTCAGAAGTACCGTGGTGTTGAAATGGATATGACACTTCTTCCTAAGATCAAGGTTGATATCGTAGTCAGCGAAGTTCCAGTTGACCTCGTAGTAACAGCCGCTAAGGAAGTTCTTTACACTGGTCACATCGGCGACGGAAAGATTTTCGTATACGATGTTCAGAATGTTGTAAAGGTTCGTACCGGCGAAGAAGGGTACGAGGCTCTTCAGGATTAGGCTACAATTCTGGAGGTTCCCGCGGGGAATGCCTACCGTTCGGTAGTCACTCCCCGCGGTCGGGCTTTCCGCCATTCCGCTGGCGCTTCAGCCTCCTCACTCTGGTGGTTTCGACAGGCTCAACCACCGTCGTTGCGGTGGCCGCCTGCGGCGTGGCTCCAATCCCTAACCCATTGTTTACATAAAAATCACTTGAATTAAAAAAGCCGCAATCAAGCCTGCAGCCATAAATGGAATAAAAGGAAACCTCACTTTTCCAAATCTTTTATTAATCACACAAAGCGTAACGATACATTCAATTCCAAAACAAACAGGAATCATCTGTGGCTGCAAAAACAATCCCTGAAAGAATCCAAACCAGACATCAGCCGGTCCAAGTTTATCCTTCGCAATTTTTCTGACAGCAAAATAAAAGGCACCGCAAAACATGCTGGAAAGAATATAAATCCACATTGTCTCTCGGGCAAAAATCATGTGGCAGGTCATGGCAGCAAAAACTGAAGCCCACTGAACATAAATACTTACAGTCATTTTTTTTATATCCTGCAGGGAAAGAACAATCGAGAATATCAAAATAATGATAAGACTTATAATTGTGTAAAGTGTCATCAAAAATAAGTATAAAAGAGGATATGTGTAGCGTCAAATTAATAAACAGGTATATTTTTTAACCATAATCTCTTATACTTATATAATACAAAAAAAGTGAGGAATACTTTTATGAAAAAAACGTCAAAATTAAAAATCTTTCTTGGAGCATTGATGCTTTCTTTTTCATTGCTCTTGACTGGATGTCCACAAGCGGCTGGAAATACTGCTGAAAATCCTGTTGAAAATCCTGATAATATTTTAAGTAATCCCGATTGGACTATTAGCAATGCAGCTGCTATCTCATATGATAATAGTAGTGGCGTTTATACAATAGATTGCAAACCGACTACAGGTGGTTTTTCAACAATTTATACTTCAAGTGAACCAATAACACTGACATTTAAAATAAAAACACATATGGGAGATTGGGATGGCTGTATGCAGTTTCTTATCGATGATGAAATTGTAGAACAGTATAACTACAGTTTTGGTTTGTGGCAAAGTCAGCAGATTGATATTGGAGCAGGAACTCATAAATTTGAATGGAAACATCAAGATAATGATTTAGTATCTTGGACTGTCTGGAATAATAATCCGGCTCCTTTTAATACACCTTTTGTTTGCATAAAAGATATAGAGTTTAAGGATAAAAATAATGCAATCAGAACAATAAACAAAAGCAGTGAAAATTCTGTTAATTCAGATACATGGATAGCAACAGGAATATGTGCAGAGGTTGTTGATAAAGATATTGTTCTAACAAAATTCCCACAGTATGGTGATGCACTTGTAGATACTCATAAAAAAGCATTAAAACTTTCAACATGTGTTAAAGACAATAGTGGTGACATCAGCGGAAACTCTTCATTAATAATAAAAGATATTTTCGTTTCAGAGAATTCTGCACTTTCCTTTGATTATAAGTGTGATTTACTTGATTGGACTGATAAGGACGGAGTATACCATCAAAACTTTTTTAAGGTTTTTATTGATGATGATACAGAGCCATCTTTCTTTGCATACGGTAGCGGTCAGATGTGGCAGAATGCTTCAGTTCTCCTTTCTGCTGGAAAACATACAGTGAAATTTGTTTCCGGAACAAATGATTATTGGTATGCAAATGATCTGACAAATGCAACTTATCTGGACAATATAACATTAGCGCCAAATAGAATTGCTTCCGTAGATATTTATCCAAAAGGTCTGCAGGAAACTTATGTAAATGGTGATACAATTCAGTTTTCTGCAAAGGCACTTCGTGCTGACGGGTCTGTTATTCCTGACAAAGATGTAATATGGACCAGTATAGGTGGAAGCATTAGTGATAAAGGGCTTTTCACTCCAGGCCTCTCAGCCGGAACATTTACTGTAACTGCAACAATTGATGGAATTTCTGCTTCAAATGAAACTGTAAAAGTTCATGGCTCAAATTATCTTTTGGACCCGGTTACAATTAATGGGCATACCTTTACTGGAAATATCACATATAACACAGAACGACTTCCTCGAAGTGATACTAATAATATTACATTTTCAGATCCAACTCCAGAATATTTAAATTTTACAACAGACGGTTTCTTTGTATTAAAGGGGCATACAGACAAATCTGAAAATACACATGTATTTGTAGCTGTTGTAAAAAATGATGATGACGATTCTACTTATAATGAACTGGAAAACGGTTATCCTTATCAAACTTCTTATGTATTCAAACCTGGAGATTTTGAATCTAGAATCTGGCTTCGATTTGGTGATGGTAAATATCAAATCTTCGTAGCAGAAGCTTCAGCACAATTCTATGAAGATTATGATGGTTATGAAGGAGCTCTTAAACATTGGGATTTGAAAGGAGGTTTGGCAAATACTGACTTATACACACGGTTTGTAGTCACAAATCAAACTGGCTTGAACTATACTGCAGAAGACTGTGCCTACCTTATGCCTTCTGCATATTGTCAGAGTGACGATTTTATTATATCAAATGCATTTAATGGCATAATGGCAGAATTACCTTCGGATGCAAGTCTCGGACAGAAATTACAGGCATTGTACGACTGGGAAGCTCGTAGAAGTCACTATGATTATGTTAGTTTTACTACCGAATCAACTACAAAAAGAAAGCGCCAGGATGCTGTTCATGTATTAAAATATGGAATGGCTGTATGTGAAGGTTATGCAGATCTTTATACTGCATTTGCCCGTCTTCTTGGAGTAAAGAGTGCCTTCCAATATTCTCCAGTCTTAAACCATGACTGGACAGAACTTTATTACATGGGTGCCTGGAAAATGGTTGATATTACATGGGATGATATTTATGGAGACAATGATGCGGAAAATGTAGAAAAAATGCCGACTGCAGAAAGATACTGGTATTTCTTAGTTGATTCAAGGGATGCCGATCATAAACCAAACGATAATGTAACTGAGATCTATCGTTCTGCATCTCCTGTAGTCAGAGGTTCAGGTCACGACAGTTCGCTATCGGTTGATTTTATGATAGACTAAGCCCATGGATTACACAAAGCACCCGCTCAAGATTTTTTTCTCCTATTATAAGCCACATATCGGCCTTTTCATTGCCGATATGATTTGTGCTTTTTTTATGGCCGCAATCGATGTGGCCTTTCCTATGTTTTCCCGCTATGCGCTGAACACTCTGATTCCAAATCATCAGCTTAGAATCTTTTTGATTCTTGTGGCAGTGCTGTTCGCAGGCTTTTGCCTTCATAAAATGTGTAACTGGTTTGTTGCCTACTGGGGCCACGTTTTTGGAAACCGCGTTGAACAGGATATGAGACGCGATGTTTTTGACCATCTGGAAAAACTGCCTTTCAGCTTTTACGACACAAACCGCACTGGAAAAATCATGTCGCGTGCTACAACTGATCTTTTTGAAATCACAGAGCTTGCTCACCATGGTCCCGAAGATTTTTCCATCGCCATGCTCAACCTCATCGGTTCCTTTGTGCTTCTTCTTACAATCAGATGGGAGCTTGCGATAATTGTCTTTATCATGCTGCCTGCAATCTTTTTTATTGTCTTTACTTCGCGCAGAAATCTTTCCAAAGCCTCAGCAAAAGTTAAGGAAACAACTGCAGAAGTAAATGCCGGTCTTGAATCCAGCATCTCGGGCATCCGCGTTACAAAGGGCTTTGTTAATGAAGATTTTGAACGCGCCCGCTTCGACACTTACAACAAGCAGTACTCTGCCGCAAAGCAGGGCCGTTTCCGTTATATGGCAAGCTTCTTTTCAAACATTGAGTTCTGTAATAATCTGCTTTCTCTGCTCACTCTGGCCGTTGGCGGTTACTTTATCATGAAGGGCAAAATGACTCTGCCAGATTTAGTTGCAGCTAACCTCTTTGTTGCAAGCTTTGTCGGCCCAATCAAAAGACTGAACGGTTTTGTTGAGCAGTTTACAACAGGAATGGCAGGCTTCAACCGCTTCCTCGAGCTTATGAACACAGAGCCTGAGCCAGCTGATTCTCCTGATGCCGTAGAGATTCTTTCTGCCCGCGGAAACATCAGCTTTAAAAATGTTGATTTTTCTTACACTCCGGACTTCCCGATTCTGCAGAAGGTAAATCTTGAAATTCATTCCGGAGAAAAGCTTGCCCTGGTTGGCGCCAGCGGCGGCGGAAAAACTACAATCTGTAATCTCATTCCCCGCTTTTACGAAATTACAGGCGGCTCAATCAGCCTTGATGGAATTGATATCCATAAAATCAAAAAACATTCCCTCCGCACTCAGATTGGAATTGTGCAGCAGGATGTTTTCCTTTTTGCAGGAACTATCCGCGAAAATATTGCCTACGGAAAACCTAACGCTACTCAGGAAGAAATTGAGCTTGCGGCTCGCCGTGCAGAAATCCACGAAGATATCATGAAGATGCCTAACGGCTACGACTCAGTTGTAGGTGAGAGGGGAATCAAACTCAGTGGCGGCCAGAAACAGCGTGTTTCAATTGCCCGCTGCTTCCTTAAAAATCCACCGATTCTCATTCTTGATGAAGCAACTTCTGCCCTGGACACTGCAACAGAAATCAAAATTCAGCATGCCTTTGACGAGCTTTCAAAAGGCCGCACAACTCTGGTAATTGCCCACAGACTTTCTACTATTAAGAATGCAGACAAAATTGCTGTAGTAAACGATCACGGCATAGTGGAACTTGGCACTCACGAAGAGCTTATGGCAAAGCAGGGTGAATATTACAAACTCCAGAGCGCCCAGCTGGCGGTACAGTAAAAATATAAAACTATTGCAAAGCATCGTTCAAATCGATAATATAATAGAAACGACAAAGAGGTCGTAGATATAATCCTTGAAATACAGGGGTTCTGTCTACGACCTCTTTTTTTGTCTGGAGGTTTGTATGTGCGGTTTTGTAGGTTGTTTTGATTTGAACTCAGGTAGCGCGCCGATTGCGGAGGGACTTAAAGAAGAGCTTCGTGCGCAGGTTTTGGAGATGTCTAAAAAAATTCGTCACCGTGGTCCGGATTGGAGCGGTGTATATACCGGCAATAATGCTATTTTGAGTCACGAGCGTCTTTCAATTGTAGACCCTCTTTCAGGAAAACAGCCGCTGGTTAGTGATGACGAAAAGATCATTCTTGCAGCAAACGGCGAAATCTATAATCATAAGGAAATCCGTGCTAAGTTAGCAGACTCTTACAAGTTCCGCACTGGAAGTGACTGTGAGGTAATCATTCCTCTTTATAAAAAATACCGAGAGTCCGGCGACTTCACAAAAATGATTGAAGAGCTTTCTGGTATCTTTGCCTTTGCTCTTTACGACAGCGAGAACGATACATATCTAATTGCCCGCGACGAAATCGGCGTTATCCCTCTCTACCAGGGCTGGGACAAGGCTGGCCGTTACTATGTTGCAAGCGAACTCAAAGCTCTCGAAGGCGACTGCCAGACAATCGAAGAGTTCCCTAATGGAAGTTACTTATACTCAGGAAAACAAAGTCATGCTGAACTTGTTTCAGCATCTAATGATGAGACCCCGAAACAAGTTCGGGGTGACGGTGTTTATTTAAAACCAATCCGCTGGTATAAACGCAACTGGGAATCTTTTGATGCAGTTAAGAACGCCCCTAAAGCCACAGACGACAAGGGCGAGGTCATCAACCCTAGTGTAATCGAAAAGGTTCGCAATGGCCTTGAATCTGCAGTTAAAGCCCAGCTTATGTCCGACGTACCTTACGGTGTACTTTTGAGCGGTGGTCTGGACTCATCAATCATCGCAGCCATCACTCAGAAATACTCTAAAAAACGTGTTGAAACAGACAGCAAGGAAGCAGCCTGGTGGCCTCAGCTTCACTCATTCGCAGTTGGACTCGAAGGTTCTCCAGACCTTATTGCTGCTCAGAAGGCCGCAGACTATATCGGAACTGTTCACCACGAAGTTCACTTTACAATCCAGGAGGCCCTCGATGCTCTTCCTGATGTAATCTACCATATCGAAACTTACGACATCACAACTGTCCGCGCTTCAACTCCAATGTACCTGCTTGCCCGCGTAATCAAATCTATGGGAATTAAGATGGTTTTGAGCGGCGAGGGTAGTGATGAGCTTTTCGGTGGTTACCTCTACTTCCACAAGGCTCCAAACGCACAGGAGTTCCACGAGGAGCTGGTCCGCAAAATGAGCAAACTTCACCTTTACGACTGTCTCCGCGCTAACAAGTCTCTTATGGCCTGGGGTGTTGAAGGCCGTGTTCCTTTTCTTGATAAAGATTTTATTGATATTGCAATGGGACTCAATCCAAGCGACAAGATGAACATCAAGCTTCCAGACGGAAAACAGAGAATGGAAAAATGGATTCTCCGCAAGGCCTTTGAAGACCTGCTTCCAGAAAGCATTGCATGGCGCCAGAAGGAACAGTTCTCAGACGGTGTAGGCTACAACTGGATTGATACCCTCAAGAAGATGACAGAGGAAAAAGTAAGCGACGCAGAGTTTGCCCGCCGCGAAAACCGCTTCCCGGTAAATCCTCCAAAAACAAAAGAGGAATACTACTACCGTGAGATTTACAGCCGCCTCTTCCCAAGCGATTCTGCTGCCCGCTGTGTTCCACACGAAGCCGGAGTTGCATGTTCAACTGCTAAAGCCCTCGAGTGGGATGCTGCATGGAAGAACATGGATGAGCCTAGTGGTAGAGCCATTGCCGGCGTTCACGACAAGGCTTACTAATTATTGAAAAATAAAATAGTAGTTCTTTTTAGGACTACTTGACTATTGTTACAAAAATTCATTATTATTAAAGAACTTAAACGGCAAAGAGGTCGTAGATAAAGTTTCGTTAATGGCGAAATTTTGTCTACGACCTCTTTTTTTGTCTGGAGGAAAAATGCGAACCCTTTACGAACCAAGCTTTGAACATGACAACTGTGGTATTGGTGCAGTTGTAAATATTGATGGAAGTAAATCCCATAAAATCGTTGATAATGCGCTTAGCATTGTTGAAAAACTTGAGCACCGTGCTGGAAAAGATGCCAGTGGCGAAACTGGTGATGGTGTAGGTATTCTTGTTCAGATCAGCCACGAGTTTTTTAAGAAGGCAGCAGGAGATCTGATTGGTAAACTTGAGGAGCGCGAGTATGGTATCGGTCAGTTCTTTTTCCCTTCTGATGCAGAGAGTGAAAAAAAGCGTTTTGAAGCCTGCGTAAAAGCCGAAGGCCTTAAGTTCCTGGGCTGGCGTAAGGTTCCTGTAAATGCAGACGTGCTTGGTAAAAAGGCCCGCGACTGCATGCCTCAAATCTGGCAGGGCTTTGTTGAAAAACCTGCAGACTGCGAGAAGGGTCTTGATTTTGACCGAAAGCTTTATATTGTTAGACGTCTTTTTGAAAACGGGGCGTTGCGGGGTGTCCCCGCAGAGGGGGTAGCGGAAAACGCCGCAGGCGCTTGCAGCGAGGGGGAGACTTCCCCCTCATCACCTAAAACATACGTCTGTTCCCTCAGCAGCCGCACCATCGTTTACAAGGGAATGTTCCTGGTTCACGAACTCCGCACCTTCTACGCAGACCTTCAGTCGGCTGAATATCAGTCTGCCCTTGCAATCGTTCACTCGCGCTTTTCTACAAATACACAGCCAAGCTGGCAGCGTGCTCATCCAAATCGCTTCATAGCCCACAACGGTGAAATTAATACAATCCGCGGAAATGTGGATCGTATGCTGGCCCGCGAAGAAACTGTTAGTTCAACCAAACTTAATAAAGAACAGATGCAGAAAATCCTGCCGGCCGTTGATACAACCGGTTCAGACTCTGCAATGCTGGATAACACTCTTGAGTTCCTTTTGATGAACGGCCTGCCTCTTCCTCTCGCAGTAATGATGTGTATCCCGGAACCTTGGAAGCACGACGACAACATGCCTCAGAACAAAAAGGATTTCTATCACTACTGGGCAACCATGATGGAAAGCTGGGACGGACCTGCAGCAATTCTTTTCAGTGATGGTGATTTACTTGGTGCAACTCTGGACCGCAATGGTCTCCGCCCAAGCCGCTACTACATCACAAAAGACGGCATGCTGATTTTGAGCAGCGAAGTTGGAGTTCTTGACATTCCTGAAGAAAACATCAAAATCAAATCCCGCCTTCAGCCTGGCCGCATCCTGCTGGTAGATACAGTACAGAAAAAAATCATCAGCGATGAAGAATGTAAAAAAGAATATGCATCGCTTTATCCATACGGCGAATGGATTGATATGAATCTTGTTCATCTTGCTGATCTCAAAATCCCTAACAAGAAGATTCCTGTTCACACACTCGAAGAGCGCAACATTCTTTACCGCGCTTTTGGCTGGAACTACGAAGATGTAAACGAGATGGTTCTTCCAATGGCAAAGAACGGCGTTGAGCCTACAGCATCTATGGGTGTTGATACTCCGCTTGCCGTAATGAGTGAAAAGCATCCAAGCCTTTTCTCTTACTTCAAGCAGCTCTTTGCTCAGGTAACAAACCCGCCAATCGACAGCCTCCGCGAAAAAATCGTAACAGACACAACCGTTTACGTTGGTAAGGACGGAAACCTTCTTGAGCCTGCAGCAAGAAACTGCCGCGTGCTTGAAATCAATAATCCGATTTTGACGGGAACTGATTTGATTAAGATTGCGGCTTTGAATCAGCCAGGACTTAAAGCTAAAACAATTTCGATTCTTTTTGAAATAAAGGCAAGTGGAAATCTTGAAGCTGCCCTCGACAATCTTTTTGTTCAAATTGATGCAGCCTACGCAGACGGCTACAACATCATCATCCTTAGCGACCGTGGTGTAGACGAAAGTCACGCTGCTATTCCTGCAATTCTTGCAACTTCTGCCGTTGAGCAGTATCTGATCCGCACAAAGAAGCGTACTGCTGTTTCAATCATTCTTGAGACTGCAGAAGTACGAGACGTTCATCAGGCTGCAATGTGTCTTGGTTACGGTGCCCGCGCAATCAACCCTTACCTTGCACACGAAGCAATTGCAGAGCTCATCGACCAGAAGATTCTGGACAAGGACTAT
Organism: Treponema sp.; assembly: GCA_004554075.1. Taxonomy (GTDB): domain Bacteria; phylum Spirochaetota; class Spirochaetia; order Treponematales; family Treponemataceae; genus Treponema_D. Next base: position 25,092 of record SFOB01000016.1, on the reverse strand, counting down.
CACACAGCAATCGACGACTATAACAAGGCAGTTATCAACGGTATCGTAAAGATTGCCGCTAAGATGGGTATTTCAACAATTCAGTCTTATCAGTCTGCACAGATTTTCGAAGCTGTGGGAATTGCCCAGGACGTTGTAGAAAAATATTTTACAAATACAGTAAGCCGTGTTGGCGGTGTAGGCCTCAAGGAAATCGAAGAGGATGTCCGCTATCATCATGACCAGGGCTTTGACCCGAATGGCCTCACAGTTAATCAGCACCTTGATTCCTTTGGTAAGCACAAGTTCCGCCGCGGCCCTCAGGCAGAAAGCCACCTTTATAATCCTGAAACAATCGTGGCTCTTCAGCAGGCAACCCGTAACGGCGACTATGCCCGCTTTAAGGAATACACTGCCTTAGTTGATGATAACGCTCATCCACATACCCTGCGCGCTATGTTGGATTTCAACTTCCCTGCAGACGGTGGAATCAATATTGATGAGGTAGAGCCTGTAGAAGAAATTGTAAAACGCTTCAAAACAGGTGCCATGTCTTACGGTTCAATTTCTGAAGAGGCCCACAAGTGCATGGCTGCTGCAATGAATCATCTTCACGGAAAATCAAACTCAGGTGAGGGTGGAGAAAAGCCTGAGCGCCTGGGCACAGAATTCAACTCGGCAATCAAGCAGGTTGCTTCAGGACGTTTTGGTGTTACAGAAGAATATCTTTTGAGCGCCCGCGAGATTCAGATTAAGATGGCCCAGGGAGCAAAGCCGGGCGAAGGTGGACATCTTCCAGGCAAAAAGGTTTACCCATGGATTGCAAAGACACGTTACGCAACCCCAGGTGTAGCCCTCATTTCGCCACCACCACATCATGATATTTACTCAATTGAAGACCTTGCCCAGCTGATTTACGATTTGAAAAATGCAAACCGTGCTGCACGAATCAGCGTAAAGCTTGTAAGCGAAGCAGGCGTTGGTACGATTGCGGCCGGTGTTGCAAAGGCCGGTGCTCAGGTAATTTTGATTTCAGGACATGACGGTGGTACTGGTGCTGCACCTATCAGCTCTATTCACCATGCCGGACTTCCCTGGGAGCTTGGCCTTGCCGAGACTCACCAGACTTTGATTCAGAACGGACTTCGTGGTCGTGTAGTAATTGAAACTGATGGTAAGCTGATGAGCGGCCGTGATGTAACAATCGCAGCCCTCCTTGGTGCAGAAGAGTTTGGTTTTGCAACCGCTCCTCTTATTGCAATGGGCTGTTCTATGATGCGCGTCTGCCAGCTGGATACCTGTCCATTCGGTGTTGCAACTCAGAACGAAAAACTCCGCGCTAAGTTCCCGGGCAAGCCTGAATATGTAGAAAACTTTATGAAGTTTATTGCCCAGGAAATGCGTGAGCTTATGGCAAAACTCGGAGTTCACTCAGTTGAAGAACTCTGTGGTCGCACAGACCTCTTGAAATTGAAAGACAAGCAGGGCTTCAAGCGCGCCGGCCTTGTTGATATGAGCCGCGTTCTTGCAAACGCTGAAGCAGGCGAAACCTGGAAAGCAGACCGCTCACTCTTCGACTTCAAACTTGAAAGTACAGTTGATGAAAAGACACTTCTTCCATGGTTCGAGAAGAAGGGTGATTCAAAGGCTATCCCAATTCAGTCAACCGACCGAACAGTGGGAACAATCCTTGGATCAGAAATCCAGAAGAAGTTCGGCAACACTCTTGCCGACGACACATACACAGTTCACTTTGAAGGTGGTGCAGGACAGAGCTTTGGTGCCTTTATTCCAAAGGGCCTCACACTTCGTCTCACTGGCGATGCCAACGACGCCTTCGGAAAAGGTCTTAGCGGTGGAAAACTTGTAATCAAAAAGCCAGCTACATTTGAAGGCGCTGCAGACAGCAATATCATTGTAGGAAACGTAGCACTCTTTGGTGCAACAAGCGGTACAGCCTTTATCAACGGTGTAGCAGGTGAGCGCTTTTGTGTCCGCAACTCAGGTGCAACTGTTGTAGCAGAAGGATGCGGCGACCACGGTCTTGAATACATGACAGGCGGAACTGCAGTAATTCTCGGTTCAACAGGAAAGAACCTCTGTGCCGGAATGAGCGGCGGCGTGGCTTATGTCCTCGATGAAAATCATGATATTTATAAACGCATGAATCACGAGCTTGTAAAAATGTATGCCCTTGATGATGAGACTACAACTCTGCGTGACACTACAGATGAAGAAAGACTTCATGCTCTTATCGAGCAGCACGCAAAGGAGACTGGCAGCGAACGCGCAAAAGCAATTCTTGCTGACTGGGAACATTATAAAACAAGTTTCAAGAAAATCATCCCAAATGATTACTTGAAAGTTATGACAGAGATAGCAGCTGAAGAATCAAATGGTGTAGAACATGACACTGCACTTTTGAATGCGTTCAGAAAAGTTTCAGCATAAAACGAAATGGGGTCTTAGGGGCTAAGCCCCTAGGCGAGAGGGTAGCCCGCAACAACGTGCGGGCGAGGGGGAGACCTCCCCCTTCTAAGGAGATAAAAATGGCAAAACCAACAGGATTCATGGATTATAAAAGAGTTGAAAATGGAAACGTTCCTCCATTAGAGCGTATATGTAATTTTAAGGAGTTCCATCCTAAGTTGGATGAAAAAGCCCGCCGCGAGCAGGCTGCCCGCTGTATGAACTGCGGTGTGCCGATGTGTCAGAGCGCCATTAAGCTTGCAGGTATGGTAACGGGCTGTCCACTTCACAACTACATTCCAGAGTGGAACGACGCTCTTTTCAACGGACAGTTTGATATGGCTGCCTGGAGACTTTTGAAGACTTCCAGCTTCCCGGAGTTTACAGGCCGTGTTTGTCCTGCCCTCTGCGAAAAGGCCTGTAATTTGGGTAACCCGGTGGTTGAGTGCCCGCAAAGCGGGTGTATCGAAACCACCTTTAACGGGCCAGTCACTGTTCATGACAACGAGCTTTACATTATCGAAAAAGCTTTTGAAACTGGTTACATGAAACCGGAGATTCCTGCTCACCGCAGCGGTAAAAAAGTTGCTGTAATTGGTGCGGGGCCTGCGGGCCTTGCTGCTGCCGACTGGCTTAACCGCCGCGGCCACAACGTTACAGTTTTTGAGCGCGAAGATAAGGCTGGCGGACTTTTGATGTACGGTATTCCTAACATGAAGCTGGACAAAAAAATTGTAGACCGCCGCATTGAACTGATGAAGGCAGAAGGTGTTGAGTTTATTTTCAATGCTGATGTTGGTCGCAGCTATTCTGCAAGTCAGATTATGCAGGACTTTGATGCAATTGCTCTCTGTTGTGGTGCAAAAAAAGCGCGCGCCCTTACAGCTGCCGGCGTAGACACAAAGGGTGTTATGTTCGCCGTAGACTTCCTCAAGGCAGTTACTAAGAGTGTAATCGCAACCAGCGGTGCCCTTGAGAAAATCGGAATTGCTCCTGCAAATAAACAGATTGATCAGATGCTGGTTCAGGATTATGGAATTGAAGTTGAAGGAAAGGATGTAGTAATTGTAGGAGGTGGTGATACAGGAAACGACTGCTGTGGTTCTGCAATCCGTCTTGGCTGTAAGTCTGTAACTCAGATTGAAATGATGCCTTGTCCTCCTGTAGAACGCGCCGCAAATAACCCTTGGCCGCAGTGGCCTAAGACCCTAAAGGTTGATTACGGTGCAGAAGAATCAATTGCAAAGTTCGGCCACGACCCTCGCGTTTATGAGACTACTGTAAAAGAAGTGATCAGTGAAAACGGTCACATCAAAGCTGTAAAAACAATAGAAGTGGAGTTCCAGACAATTGATGGAAAGCGTCAGCTGGTCGAGAGAGCGGGCACAGAAAAGACTTTGCCATGTGACCTTCTTCTTGTTGCCGCTGGCTTTGTTGGCTGCGAAGAATATACCGCTCAGGCCTTTGGAACAGAGCTCGGTCCACGCGGAACAGTTGCTTCTCAGGGCGCCGAAACTCCAGACCTTGCCAGCCCTAACGGCTACGCAACAAGTGTAGAAAAAATCTTCACCGCCGGCGACATGCACCGCGGCCAGTCCCTGGTTGTCTGGGCCATCGCCGAAGGCCGTGAATGCGCTCGCCAGATAGATGAATATCTAAAATAGACTAAAATCGAAGAACCGTTAAAAAACGAGCCGCGACAGTGGCTCGTTTTAGGTTCATCGAAAGAATGTCTCAGAGGCGAGACTTGCGAGCCGACTCATTCATATGAGCCGGTTTTTTGTCCCTAGCGGTCAAATCCATCCATAGTCTGGATCTTTCCGTCTGGTTTGAATGTAAGCTCGCGGAACTTTACGTTGCGTTTCTGGTTGATTCCGCCGGAGCGTTCGCAGTCGTGGTAGAAGAGGTACCACTTGCCGTTGAACTCGAGAATTGAGTGGTGAGTTGTCCATCCCAAAACTGGAGAAAGGATACATCCGCCGTATGTGTATGGTCCGTAAACGTTCTTGCTTGTTGCATAGCAGAGCAGGTGAGAAGTACCTGTTGAGTATGTGAAGTAGTAAGTATCACCCTTCTTGAAGAGCCAAGGATCTTCGAAGTAGCGGCGAACATCATCTCCACCTGTGAGAGGCTGACCTTTTTCGTCTACAATTACGAGGTCGCGCAGATCTTCTGCAAGCTCCTTCATGTTGTCTTTAAGAAGAGCGATTTTTGGTGTACATGCAGGTTCTTTTCCCTGTGGCTCTTTGTTGTCAGCGCTCCACTTGTTGTTGCGGTACTGATCAAGCTGGCCTCCCCAGAGACCACCCATTGTAAGATAGTATTTACCATCTGTATCTTTGAAACAGCAAGGGTCAATAGAATATGTTCCCTGAATGTAATCATCTTCCGGAGTGAAAGGACCTTCCGGCTTGTCACCTACTGCAACGCCTACACGGAACATTCCATCCTTGTCGCGGGCTGGGAAGTAGAAGTAGTATTTTCCGTCCTTTTCTTCGCAGTCAGGAGCCCAGAGCTGTTTGCTTGCCCATTTAACATCCTTAAGTGTGAAAACACAACCACAGTCGCGTGGATAAGTTTCTGTGTCCTTCATTTCGTAAACATGATAATCTTTCATATCATACTGGTCACCGTTGTCATTGCTTTCAACGTCGATGTCTTCGTCATGTGATGGATAAATGTAAATCTTTCCGTTAAAAACGTGTGCGGAAGGGTCAGCTGTGTAAAGGTCGTTTACAAGTGGCTTTTTTTCGATACTCATATAATCTCCTGTTAGTGCCATATTTCAGGCCACAAATTTAGGCAACCGGTTGCCTAGTTTATTTCATTATATTGTTAAGCGTTTAACTTTTCAATCGGCGGTATTACCTATGGCCCTTCGGTGCTTCGACTCAGCTCAGCAACCTCTCCGCTCAGGGACCTGGCGGATGGCGCCCGGAGTTTCCAGTTCGGCGTTGCGGGCAGCGCACCAGGTGCCTTTTTTGAGGGCTTTGTCTATGTCGCTTGTCTGCAGGTATTCGTAGAGGAAGCCGGCGTTGAAGCTGTCTCCGCAGGCAATTGTGTTGACTGCAGAGATTTTTTCTGTAGGGCACTCGGAAAACTGGCCTCGAGCCGCAGCGTAGGTAGAATCGGCACCGCGGGTTACTACGATGATGTTATCCAGTTCGCGGCTTTTTTCTGAAATTGCATCCTGCAGAGGTTTTGCATCCAGTTCAGGGAAGGTGGCGCGGAATTCTTCTTCATTGATTTTGATTATCTCAGGTACTGTAGCTGCCAGAGTTTCCTTCAAATCTTCACCGATAAAATCAGCCAGGAAAATCTTTCCTGCGTCACGAGTCATTCCTGCAATAGTTGCGTAAAGGTCCTCGCTCCAGATTTTCGGGCGGCTTCCTGCCAGCAGAACTGCATCAACTTCCGGAAGAATATCGTTAATCACTTTAAGGATTTTGATTTCAGCAGAGGCTACGGCCTTCAGTTCTTCATCACTTTCTAAAAGAGGCTCTCCAACTACGAGTTCTGTGGTAGTTCCTGCGGTGCGGTCCAGAAGAGTCCAGCATTCGCGGGTAAGGCCAGGAATAGTTGTATATAAAAGATTGAGTTTGTCGCGGGCTGCGGCTTCTGTGAACATAGGAAGATTCTTTTCTCCAAGGGGGCAGACAACAGTTGAACATCCCTCCTCAAGCTGTTCAAGCACGCGGGCAGAATTTACCGCCTTTCCCGAAGCATCCTGCCGGTAATACTTAGAGCGGTTCACCTTTTCAAGGGCAAGCGCATCAAAGCTCACTGTGCGCTGGATTGTAGAACTCATACATATGCAAAGAATCTTTTTCATTCTGAAACCTCGGCCTTACGGTAATTTATAGTATTGATTTAATTTCATAAATCGACTTCATCCGGATTGTTGTGCCAGCCTTGCCGCTGGTGTTCGCTGCCCTTGCCGCAATCATAGACTTTGCATCTTCTGCAAGCGGCTTTCCATTAGGACTTCCAATCAAAACTGCTGTTCCGCCAAGTGCCACCCAGCCGTCTGTGTATTTCTGCATATCATCCAGAAAAAGAGTATTTTCAACTGAGGCGCCAACCTTCTTCAAAGCGGCCATATAGGCATCCGGGTAAGGCTTTCCATTAAAGCCCGCATCGCGGATATCAGTTACCGCCTCGAATAAATCAGCTATTCCAAGCTTTCCTAAAACAGTATCAGCGTGCTCGTGGGGTGCGTTAGTCAAAACTGACATCGGCATGTTAAGAGAAATTAAAAACTCTCGCAGACCCGGCTGAGGTGGCAGCTCATCAGCCTCATATGAAGGATGTACGTGAGCTAAAAATCCTTCTACATCAGTCATGCCTTCTGCTCGCAGCCACTCCAGAGTAGTAGAGTAGTGGACAATTCTTTCAGCCCGCAATTCAACTGCTTTTTCCATATCACAATGAAAAAACTCTGCAACACATTCGAGCATGCGTCGCGTAATCCCCTTATCCATGGCAGAGCTTGCCGGATAGAGCGTGTTATCCATATCAAAAAGCAGGTGGCTGTATTTCATGGGCACATTATAACAAAAAACTATCTTCTGTTATATAGAAAAAATAGAGCAAATTTCCTAGCATTTATAGAAATCTCGTTGTAAAATGTTATGGTAAATGAATTCATTTTTATTCAACCATATAAAATTTCAGATTGCCTCACTTACAATCCTGTTGATTCTGGAAGTCATTTACTTTTTACGTCCAAAAATCAGACTGCTTTCTAACCGCATTTTTACCGTTCTTATGGTAAGTTCCCTCTGCTATCTGCTTTTTGATTTTGCAACAATTTTTGCCCTTGTTTATTATGATTACGTCCCACTCTGGTTTGTGCGCTTTACACATCAGGGCTTTATTTTATTTCTGGATATTGCGCTCTCAAGTATCTATCTTTATATAGATATTCTTAACCGCGAACAAAAACGTTATTCAAGAACCGAGCTTACCTTAATTATTGGTTCATATATTGTAGTTCTGGCTTCAATCATTTTTGCTCCAATGGAATATTATATAGAAGAAGACGGAATCTACTCTTACGGCTTAATGGCAAACTGTGTTTATGCTGTTCTCATCATCTATTCGGGAATGACAGTTTTCCAGACTCTGCGTCATATCAAAAACAAGGCTCATCGCAAACAGAAAATCTGTGTACTTATGACAATGGCTTTGTGGATTGGCTTTGGTGGCGTACAGATTATTGAGCCTAGAATCTTGATTTCCAGCGTTGGTATTTCGGCAATAATCCTTTTGATGTTCCTTTCGCTTGAAAATCCTTCTGAATATCTGGACAGCGAAACTCACGCCTTTAACTACTATGCCCTCAAAACTGTTTTACAGGAATATCTTAGCCGCAGAAAGGAATATGCAATTGTAAGCATGGAGCTTGATGAAGCTACTATCATCGAAAACTATACCAGCAACAATGTAATTTCCGAAGTTCTTATTGAAATCAAAAACTTTGTAGAAAAGAACTTTAGGACTCCATGTTACCGCATGAACAGAATGACTCTGGCTTTCATAATTGATAACAAAAAGATTGCAAGGCTGGATCCTTATCTTGAAATCCTTGCAGACCGCTTTTCACGCCAGTGGGAGTTGAAGGACCGCTCTGTTCGTCTTAATGCACATGCAAATGTTCTCTGCTGTCCGGAAGATTTTCCTTTTGACGGTAATGTAATAGAACTGCTTGATTTTGCTGAAGATTCAGAAACCTACGGCCGTTCCATCGGCTTTGTCCGCAGAATAGATGAGAAGGCCCGCGAAAAGCGTATCCGCCGCCGCCAGATCCTCCATGTTGTTTCTGATGCAATCAAAAATGATTCTATTGAGATGTACTTCCAGCCTATTTACTGTCTCGCAGAAAAGAAGTTTACAAATGCAGAAGCTCTTGTTCGCCTTAAGGATTCTGAATCGATTGGTTATATTTCACCGGAAGAGTTTATTCCGCTTGCAGAGCGTAAAGGCATGATTATGCCTCTGAGTAACCTGATTTTTAATCATGTTTTCTCGTTTATGTCTGATAACAGCCTTCGCAGAAAAGGCATGAATCATATTGAAGTAAACCTTTCCGGCCTGCAGTCTGTGGACGCAAATCTTCCAAAGCTGATGAAGTCTCTGCTTATGAAGTACAACATTGCGCCGGATTGTGTAAACCTTGAGATAACCGAATCTATTGCCGTTACTTCCGGATACATGCTCAAGAAAAACATGGAAGAGCTTAAGAAGTTCGGATGTTCTTTCTCTATGGATGATTTTGGTACGGGCTACTCAAACCTTTCGCGCATCGCAAAGGCGGATTTTGAAATGATTAAAATCGACAAGAGCCTTCTCTGGCCATGTTTTAAGGAAGATGGCACAGAAGGAACTAAAAACGCAAAGATTCTTCTTGAAAATATGATTTCCATGCTGCTCAAAATCGGCCGCAAAATTGTTGTTGAAGGAATTGAAACAAAAGAGCAGTTTGATTATCTCGAATCTCTTGGAATCACCTATGCCCAGGGCTTCTACTTCAGTAAGCCTCTGCCAGAAAAGGAATTCTTAAAGTTCATCGAAGAAAAGAACTGTTAGTTCTGGTCTCCGTTTTTTTTACTTGTCAGACCCGCCATTTTACTGAACGTCTTCTCCAGATACTGAGCTTCTCCCTCAGAAAGGCTTGCCCGGCTTAATAGGCTGCGCCAAAAGTTTTCCATATCTTCGCGGCCTGGCATTTTGAAAAATCCGATTTTCTGCATATTGTCTGTGATTGTCTGCACTGTGCGGTCAACGCGCTCGAGTGTAAGAGGAGTGTAGCCTCTGTATTCGCCTTTTTTCTGCAGCAGGGCGCGGCGGAAAAGGTGATAACTCATAATCTGTACCGCGTGGCTCAGATTCAGCGAACCAAAATTATCCGAAGAAGGAATTGTAACTCCAAGATTGCATTCGTCCAGCTGCTCGTCTGTAAGCCCGGTTCTCTCATTGCCGAAAATCACCGCAACCTTGCCGCCAGTCCCGTTCCCGGAGGTTGACTGCCCGCCATGCGTATCTGCGGTGGTTGAGTGCCCGGCAGGGCGTATCGAAACCACCGGTGCACCGGTAATATCATCTGCCATTTCCGCAAACTCTTCTGGCAGCAGTAGTTTTCCTCTCTTCTTGCCGCGACGCCGTGTTGTTCCCGCACAGATTGCGCAGTCTGCAGTAGCCTCGGTTATTGAGGTGAAAAACTGCGCCTTGTCAAAAATCGGCCCCGCATGAATGGCCAGCACGTGAATATGCTCAATGTCATAATCCGCCTTATTACCCACAATACGAAGCTCGCTTATATCATTATTAGCCATAGCCCGGCAAGCCGCCCCAATATTGCGCGATTCATCCGGATGGTCCAGTACAATTACAATGTTATTAAGATTCATGGGACTAATAATACCGAGATATGCAAAATTAGTGAAGTTAGCAGGAGAAATTAGCAGGTGTAAGCTGAAAATACATATTTAAAGCCTAAATAGTTGATTTAAATATGTACTTGAAAAGATAATTACAGGAAAAATCAACCTTTGAGAGAGATAAATACATATTTAAAGCCCAGAAAGCTCCTTTAAATATGTATTTTGACGATAAATGGCTCGGAAAATCAGACTTGAAAAAAGAAGAGTACATATTTAAATGAATAATTGTGCATTTAAATATGTATTTTTGGGGTCAATGTCAAATATAGCACTGAAAGATTTGCTTTGAATTTTAACATGACTTTACAACTTTTTACTATTTGATTAATATGAGGAGAATAACAAGTTATATTTATTAATATTACTTGAAAAAAATAATTAAAATCTTGGAGTGTTTTATGAAAAAAATCGTTGGTTTGCTGGTAGTTTTATTTGCCGCAGTAAATTTGTTTGCACAGAAAATTCCTGAAGGAAGAAAATTGCCTGCATTAGTAATGGATTTTGTAACAGATCCTGAATGCTGGTCTTTCTGTATTCCTACGGAATTAGATCCTGCTAATGAAGCGTATGTTGTAAAAGGATACTGTATTCAGAAAATATTAGCTGGTTATCAGAAACAGGAATATACTGTAAGTATTTCTCGTAATAATGATGAGCTTACAATTGCTGTAAGTGATATGACTTCGGTTGCGTGTGATAAAAATGGAAAAGTTAATGGTAGAATAATGGCTAATCCAAAATCAACAATGGATAAACTTTCTGGTCTCATTAAAAATGACCTTGCAAAGAGAATTTCTTCATGGTCTGATGATGAATATAATGCACGTACAGCAAAGGCATACACATCTCCATTGTTCCTGGAGTATCTGCAGAAAAATAAATCAATTTCCAAGTTGTGGTTGAAGAAGTTCGCAGAAGAAAATGTTAATGGTAAAGAAGTAGAATTAGAAGTTGTTCTTGATTCTATTGACGAGAATGATAATAAGGCAAAACCGGAGTTTGCTTACAAAGCTACTGCATCTTTTGAATTGCCTGTAGACCTTACAAACATTGCCTCTGTTAATCGTGGAGGTTATACAATATTCCTTCTTTCTAACAGTGAAACACTTGCTGCATCTAACAATGGTGCAAAATATAAAGCTCACGGTGTAATTAACTACAGAAACTTTAATGATGTATGGCTTTATACAATTGAAGAAAAATAATTACTAAGTTAGTAATATAAAAAAAGACCAATAAGTTTTTCTATACTTATTGGTCTTTTTTTATTTATTTATTTGTTTTACGTAACAATCTGAGGCTGTTCAAAACTGCCAGGATTGTAACTCCTACATCGCCGAAGACTGCAATCCACATGTTGGAAATACCCAGGGCGCTGAGGAGGAGAATTGTTCCTTTGATTCCAAGTGCGCCGTAGAGGTTTTCGTAAACTATGCGTAGGGTGCGGCGGCTTGTTTTAATACCGTCTACAATCTTGCTTGGCTTGTCTTCCATGATGATGATGTCGGCAGCTTCGATTGCGGCGTCGCTTCCCATGCTTCCCATGGCGATTCCGGCGTCGGCGCGGGCAAGAACAGGGGCATCGTTTATACCGTCACCTGCGAAAATCAAAGTACCGCGTTTTTTGCCGCCCTTAGAAAGATCTGCAAGCAGCTCTTCAACTTTTGCAAGCTTGTCTGCACTAAGCAGCTGACCGTAAGCCTTTTTGAGGCCCAGTTTTGCGGCAACTGTGTGAGCAGCGCGTTCGTTGTCACCGGTAAGCATTACAACATTTTCTACGCCGATTTTGTGAAGGCCTTCAACAGTCTGTGCTGAATCATCCTTAATCTCATCACTGATTACGATGTGTCCGCTGTACTTTCCTTCGCTTGCAACGTGAATTACAGTTCCGTCCTGATGCTCGCTGCATTCGTTGTAATCAATATTGAACTCATCCATAAGCTTTGTGTTTCCGGCCAGAACCTGCTTGCCGTTTACCAGAGCCTTAATTCCCTTGCCTGCAATTTCTTCTACATTCTCAAGTTTTACATTGTCGCAGCACTTGTCGTGGTGGGCAGCCTTGAGAGAAGCAGAAATAGGGTGAGTAGAGAACATCTCTGTATGAGTTGCAAGAGCCAGCAATTCTGTTTCGGTGATTGAAGGATCTGTTGCGTGGATGTGTGTTACAACAAAGTTTCCCTTTGTGAGGGTACCTGTTTTGTCGAATACGGCAGTTTTTGTGCGGCCGAGTGCTTCAAGGTAAACGCTTCCCTTAATAAGGATTCCCTGACGTGCTGCAGCAGTAATACCACCGCAGAAAGAAAGTGGAATAGAAATTACAAGGGCACAAGGACAGCTTACTACCAGGAACATGAGGGCGCGGTAAACCCAGGTGCTCCAGGTTGCCTGCCAGTTCCAGTTGCTGGTCTTAAAACCGATAATTACGCTTGGGATGATTGCCAGAGCCAGGGCTGAGTATACAACGATTGGTGTGTAAACTCTTGCAAAGCGGGTAACAAACTGCTCTGACTTTGTTTTATTTTCTGTTGCGTTTTCAACCAGTTCAAGAATGCGGGAGAGGGCAGAGTCGCCTGCGTGGCGTGTAGTTCTGATTTCAAGAACTCCCTGCTTGTTGATTGAGCCCGAAAGAACTTCGCTTCCAACGCTTACGTGGCGAGGAATACTTTCGCCGGTGAGGGCAGATGTATCTACAAAAGAGTCACCGTCTACAACAACACCGTCTATAGGAATGCGGTCGCCCGGTTTTACGATGATTACAGAATCAGTTTCAACTTCTTCCGGATCCATTTCGCGGGTTTCAGCACCAACCTTTACAGTTGCGTGGTCTGGGCGGAGCTTTGCAATTTCTTCAATAGAATCGCGGGATTTATCAACGGCGTAGTCTTCGAACTTTTCACCAACCTGATAGAGAATCATAATTGCAACGGCTTCTTCATATTCTCCAAGAAGAATTGCACCGATTGCGGCTACCGACATAAGGAAGGACTCGTCCATCAGTTCGCCGTGAATCAGATTTGAAACAGCGCCGATTACAATGTCCTTTCCGGTTATCATAAAGGCGATGAAATAAAGTACCAGGCTGATTGCTTCGTGAATCAGCTCAATTTTTGCGATATCTGGTAACCAGCTTTCGAGCGGAAGATGCTCTACAACAAGGCCGAGTACAAAGAGTACGGCCGCAAAAATCAGCTGTTTTACAGTAAGCTCTTTTTCTTCTCCGCCATGTTCGTGGCTGTGACCGTGCTCGTGCCCGCAACCGCAGCTGCAGCCACCGTGAGAATGTTCATGGTGGTGATTGCCGTGTTCATGTTCGTGACATTCGCAGTGGTCATCATCATGCTCATGATGATGGTGGTGCTCGTGTCCGTGTCCGTGTCCGTGTTCATCGTGGCAGTGGCACTCTTCGTGCTCATCATGATCATGGCCATGCTCGTGGTGTTCATGGCTATGCTCATGCTCATGATGATGATGTTCGTGTTCGTCTATATCTTTACTCATAAAATTACCTCCTATTTTAATTCCGAAATGTGCTCCATTCCGCACTCTATGATTTCCTGTACATGCTCGTCTGCAAGACTGTAGTAGATAACCTTACCTTCGCGACGGGTTTTTACAAGGTTTGAGTCACGCAGAATCTTCAGCTGATGAGAAACGGCAGAAATTGTCATTTCCAGCAGAGCTGCAATGTCGCAAACGCAGAGTTCGCTTTTATCCAGGGCATAAAGAATCTTTACGCGTGTTGTATCACCGAAAATCTTGTAGAAATCCGCAAGATCAAAAATCATCTCATCCTTAGGAAAGGTTGATTTGACCTTTTTAACCAGATCTTCGTGAATTAATTCGGATTCACAAATCTCATCTTTCTTAGGCATAATGCCTCCTTTTATGACATTTGAAAACTTGTTCAATTGTTCAAATAATAGCTTCATTTGAGCAATTGTGCAAGTGAATTTTCAATTTTTTAAGATTTTTCTCAAAGAGGAAACAGGAATTGCAGAATGGATTAAAAATTATTACAAATTCGGCAAATTTATTGACAAGTTAGATGCTACTAACTATAATGGCAATTTAGTTAGCGACTGCTAACTTTTATTTTTGATTAAAGGTTAGTTAAAACTAACCACTAGGGAGCTGAAATAATGCCTTTAAGCATGGTATCAGACGGAGAATCCTTTCTTATCAAGAAAATAATGGGAAAAGAAGAAGTTCGCCGCTTTCTGGAAAACCTTGGTTTTGTAGCAGGTGCTGAGGTTTCAGTAGTTTCAAAAATCTGCGGGAATGTAATCGTTCAGGTCAAAGAGAGTAGAGTAGCCATCAGCAAGGAAATGGCTCAGAAAATAATAGTTTAACCGGTACATTTTATAGGAGAAATATATGACTCTAAAAGAAACAAAAACTGGCCAGACAGTAAAAGTTGTAAAACTGAATGGCGAAGGTGCGGTAAAGCGCCGCATTATGGACATGGGAATTACTAAAGGCGTAGAAATCTACGTTCGCAAGGTTGCACCTCTTGGAGATCCTGTGGAAGTCACAGTTCGAGGCTACGAGCTTTCTGTTCGCAAGGCTGATGCAGAAATGGTGGAGGTAGAATAAATGATTAAAATAGCACTTGCCGGAAACCCTAATGCCGGTAAAACAACACTTTTTAATGCACTTACAGGTTCAAATCAGTTTGTGGGAAACTGGCCTGGAGTAACTGTAGAAAAGAAGGAAGGTAAACTTAAGGGCCACAACGGTGACGTTGTAATTATGGACTTGCCTGGTATTTACTCACTTTCTCCATATACTCTGGAAGAAGTAGTTAGCCGTGACTATCTTGTAAAAGAACGTCCTGACGCAATTTTGAATATTGTTGATGGAACTAACCTGGAAAGAAACCTTTATCTTACAACTCAGCTTGCAGAGCTTGGTATTCCAATGGTAGTTGCAGTAAACATGATGGATGTTGTAAAAAAGAATGGCGACAAAATCCATATTGATGCAATGCAGGCAGAACTAGGCTGCCCTGTTGTAGAGATTTCTGCATTGAAGGGAACAGGTTGTATTGAGGCTGCAGAAATTGCAGTAAACAAGGCTAAAGATAAAAAGCCTATGATGTACAAGCACCGTTTCGAAGGCTGTGTAGAACATGCACTTGCTCACATCGAAGAAGCTATTGTTCACGACCTTCCGGAAGAACAGCACCGCTGGTATTCAGTTAAGCTTTTTGAACGCGATGAAAAAGTTATCAAGGCTCTTGGAGTTAGCGAGGACAAACTTAATCATATTGAATCTGATATTAAGGCTTGCGAAGCAGAACTCGATGATGATTCAGAATCAATCATTACTGCAGAACGCTATAAGTATATTGAATCAATCATTCAGAAATGTGTTACAAAAAAGAACCGTACAAAGCTCAGTACATCAGACAAAATTGACCGCGTAGTTACAAACCGCTGGCTTGCACTTCCAATTTTTGCTCTTGTTATGTGGCTGGTTTACTACGTTTCAATGGTAACAATTGGTGCTGCCGCAACAGACTGGGCAAACGACGGACTCTTTGGTGACGGATATCATCTCTTTGGAATTGGTACAGGTGCCTATGAAGAAGCTGCCGAAGAGTTTGGCGATTCAGCTGCAATTCTCGAAGCTGCAGAAGCAGGCGAAGTTACTTATGTAACAGTTGATGATGAAACAATGGAAGTTTCTGAACCAATCGAAATTACAGAAGATGCAATAGCAGAAGCTAATGCAATGGTTGAAAAGTATGGCGAAGAAGGTCCTGATCCTGCTGATTACGGCGTATGGGTTCCTGGTATTCCGGCTCTCATCGAAAGCGGCCTTGATGCTATCGGCTGTGCAGACTGGCTCAAAGGTTTGATTCTTGACGGTATTGTTGCCGGTGTTGGTGCAGTTCTTGGCTTTGTTCCACAGATGCTCGTACTCTTTATCTTCCTTGCCTTCCTTGAAGCTTGTGGTTACATGGCTCGTATTGCCTTTATTCTTGACCGTATTTTCCGTCGTTTCGGACTTTCCGGAAAATCATTTATTCCGGTTCTTATTGGAACAGGTTGTGGTGTTCCTGGTATTATGGCTTGTCGTACAATCGAAAATGAACGCGACCGCCGTATGACAATCATGACAACAACCTTTATTCCTTGTGGTGCTAAGGTTCCATTTATTGCCCTTGTTGCCGGAGCTATCTTTGGTGGTTCTGCCGCAATTGCAACCTCAGCTTACTTCATCGGAATTGCAGCAATCATTTGTTCTGGTATTATTCTTAAAAAGACAAAGCCTTTCATGGGTGAAGTTGCTCCATTTGTAATGGAACTTCCTGCATACCACTGGCCTACATTTGGAAACGTTATGCGTTCAATGTGGGAGCGCGGCTGGTCATTCATCAAGAAGGCCGGAACAATCATCCTGCTTTCAACAATCGTAATCTGGTTCCTTTCATTCTTTGGCTGGACAGATGGCGGATTTGGAATGCTTGAAGAAGATCAGATGGATGCAAGTATTCTTGCAAAGCTTGGAAGCTGCATTGCATGGATCTTTGCTCCTCTTGGATGGGGTAACTGGCAGGCCGCTGTTGCTTCTGTAACAGGTCTTGTTGCAAAGGAAAATATTGTTGGTACAATGGGTATTCTCTATGGTGGAGAAGAAACCTGGGCAAATCTTGCTGCTGCATTTACACATCCGGCAGGACTTTCATTCCTTATTTTCAACCTTTTGTGTGCTCCTTGTTTTGCTGCAATCGGTGCCATCAAGCGGGAAATGAACAACAGAAAGTGGACCTGGGCTGCAATCGGCTGGCAGTGTGGACTTGCATATGTTGTTTCATTTGTAGTTTACCAGCTTGGCAGCATGTTTGGTGGAAGCGGCAACATTGTAGGATTTATTCTTGCAATTCTTGTAATTGCCTGCTTCTGCTGGGCTTTATTCCGCCGTCCAAAGATGGTAAAATATGCCTAAAATCGAAGAACCGTTAAAAAACGAGCCGATAGGGTCGTTTTAGGTTCATCGAAAGAATGGCACAGAGGCAAGCTGTGCTTGCCGACTAGGAGTTTTATTATGGGAACAATAATCGTAAGTATAATCCTCATTTCTATCATAACTCTGGTTATTGTTTCCATGATTAAATCTAAGCGCTCCGGCCGCCACCCTTCCTGTGGCGGCAACTGCGGTGCCTGCGGGCATGCCTGCAGTGCATCATATCCTCATGCAGAAGCCTTTCTTGCTAATCATAAATCAGCCTGCAAGAAAAACTAACATTCAAAAATTAACAGTTGTCTTAAATAATCACTTCTATTATAATTATCTCAAGAGGTAGAAAATGGTAATTAAAGAATCTGCAGAAATGTATCTTGAGACAATTTTAGTTCTTTCAAAACAGGGAGCTGTACGCTCAATCGATATCGCAAAAGAAATGAAGTTTTCACGCCCTTCTGTAAGCGTGGCTTTGCATAATCTCGAAAAAGAAGAATATATTTCCATTGAGTCAGATCAGACCATTAAACTTCTTCCAAAGGGTGCAGAAATTGCAAAGACAATTTATGAGCGCCATACAATTCTTACAGAATTCTTTGAGCAGATTGGTGTAAAATCAGCAATTGCTTCAGAAGATGCCTGCAAAATTGAACATGATATCAGCCCTGAATCTTTCAAGGCAATTAAAAAGCTGGTTAAGCAGAATAAAGAAGCAAAGAAATAATACTTGCACTTCTAATGAAAAAAGCAGTCTCTCGCGGGACTGCTTTTTTCATTTATAGATATTTTTCTTCATATTCCGAAATTGGAATCGGTTTACTGTAATAGTAGCCCTGAATAATTTCACAGCCAAGTTCGCGGAGGCGGTCTACCTGATTTTTACTTTCGGCTCCTTCTGCAAGACAGACAAAACCAAGTTCCTTAGCCAGGGTTATAATGTGTCGCAGAACAATAAGATCTTCTTTGCTTTCCATTTCTGTGGCTACTTTATCTACAAAACTTTTATCGATTTTCAGAGTATTAATCGGCATCTGCGTTAGAAGCGAAAGGGAAGAGTAGCCCGTTCCAAAATCATCCATTGAAATCTTAAAACCACGTTTACGGAGTTCTTCCAGCACAGAGAGCATATGCTCCGTATTGTCGTAGGTTGCGCTTTCTGTAAGTTCAAAATCAATAAGCTGATGGTCTACACCATAGTGGTCAATAATGCTTACAAGATTATCAATGAGTCTTGGATCATCCATGCGGCTGCGAGAAAGGTTTACGGAAATCGGATAAAGGGCCTTTCCTTCTTTTTCCCATTTTGCAAGAGCAGTACAAACCTTCTTCAGAACCAGATCATCAATCTTTCCGATAGAGCCATCCTTTTCAAAGAAAGGAATAAAGCGGTAAGGCGGCAGGAAATCTTTGTTTTTATAGTTCCAGCGGATCAGGGCTTCGGCACCTTTTATGTGTTCGCTCTTTATATCAAATTTTGGCTGAAGATATACAAGAAATTCATCCTGCTCAATTGCGGTTTCTACATAGGCTTTAATGTAGTTACCCCAGGAAAGATTGTCGTGCATTTCGTCGGTATAAATAATGATTTCTGTTTTCTTCTGATTGGTAGCAAGTGCCTGGGCCATTTTTGCAAAGTCAGCAACACGGTTTCCTGAAAGCATGGCACGCTGCATTGGTACTAGACCGCATTTATAATAAATCTTATAGTTGGGATCTTCTTCGAGTACAGAAAGTTTTTCAAAAAAATCCCGGAGCTTTTGAACAAGTTCTTCTTCCGGCATGTCCTTTATGAGGATTGCAAAATTGTCGTTATGACAGCGGCCGCTTGCAAGAATAAAATCAGATTCATTTATTGCTTTTACAATATTAGAGAGAACTTTGTTAGCCGCAATGTGACCATAGGCTTCGTTGATTACACGGAATTCCTTTACATCAAAATGGGCAAAAGCGTAATCTGTAATGCCCTTGTCGGAAGGAACTTCAAGATAGGCTTCAAGATGATTCCAGTTGTAATTACCGGTAATCAAATCTTTAAAAGCAGAGTTATAAAGATTTTCTTTTGGGAATTGAGAAATATCGTCATTCATAACATGAATGGCTCTGTCATTTTCAAGCTTCCATTCATAGAGGAGCCTGTTTTTCTTGTAGTCGTGAAATACGCTTATTACTCTCGGATTTTCTTTTATGTAAAGGTCGCTGTAAGGTCTGTGAGCATTATCTTCCTTAGCAACATCTGCAAAAAGTTTCTGGATGAAAGGGTAATTTATTTCAACATCATCATCAATTTCTACAGAATAAAAAAAAGATGCATCAAGTGCCAGAGTCTTAAGGTCTGCAGGATAAGTGACTCTCTGGTCATTTGCTCTGTATTCAATTCCAATTACTTCTTTCTGAAAATCTTTTATAAAAAAGATGCCTGGATAATCATAAGTTCCAAATGCGTTTGAATATTTTGAAATGCTTTCTGGTAGCTTGCCTTTATAAAAAGCCTGGATTTCTTGGGGGGTAACTTCGGTGTAGTAGAGGATTCTATCTGGTTTAAATAACTGATTAAGTTTATTTACAAACATGTTTTATCCTTGGCTGGCTGGACCATAAAATATATTATACACCAGATTTATGGATAAAGCACCGAAAAAAAAGGAGCTGCCCAGAAGGACAGCTCCGGAGGTATTTAACCAACCAGTGTTTCGGTTGTATTGCTCTTGATATTGTGGAAGGCCCAGCTGTAAAGGATTTCTGCAACGTCACGCAAAGGTTTGCGGATCTTCAAACCCATGTTGTAAGCAAAGGCTGATGAAGTTTTTGTTGCTTCCGGATTCCACAGTCTTGCATTTTCAAGGCTGATGAAGTTTGCTTTTTCAGCTGCAGCAATTGCCTTGATGTGTGCATTCATAAGATTAACTGATTTATCGTTAGCAGGATTTTCAATTGATACAAGTGCTATACGGCAGTTCTTGTTGCAGTTTTTGATGCTCTCAATAAGATTCAGATAATTTCTGTCAAAGGCAGTTGAATCTGATTTGAAAAGCTGAATATCTGATTCACCGATGTGAAGAAGGATTCCTTCCGGCTCAAGGGAAGCAATGTTCTTCTGGAAGTAGTCGTTAGCATTTGCAACAGAAAGTTTTGCTGCACTCTTGTTGTAGATGTCGAAGTTGAAGTTGAATTCTTTAGCAAGATTGCTTACAGGAATCTCTCTGTCTACGCTGCCACCCATAAGGATAACGGCATTCTTCTTTTCTGCAGTTACTGCAGGCTTGTGAATATATTCGTCCAAAGAATTTGTGTAGTTCATCATAGTTTCCTCCTTTTCTACAACATTCTTAATGTCATTAGCTGTGATTTTGAGACTGTTTTTAGCCTCAACCTTTTTATCCAATGCTTTGTTTCTGATGTAAACAAAAACATTTGTCATAACAATTGCCAGATTCAGGAAGTAAACGGCAAGAACATAGTTGAACTGACCGTTGATGATTTTTGCAGTAATTCCTGCCACATAACCAGTGATAATCAAAATGATAAATGGAAGACTGGTTCCCTTTGCTGTGCGGGCTCTATAAGCTTTCATTACATTCAAAGGCCATGAAAAACCAAAACAAACTAACATTGCTGCTTCAAAAAGATGTGCAAAATTCATTATTAAACTCCTGTGTAAGCTGCCGCCTTTTGGCTGCCTGCTTTTTTACTTTATGACTACATTATAGGCGGGATTTTTTATAAAACAATTTTTCGAAAGTTAAAAAATCATTATGTAAAAAGAAATTTTTTTTACTTTCAAAAGGGGGGGGTATTAGTCACAAATATTGGTAACTTTGGTTACTTTATGGGATTTTGTATTGACTGATGACATTTTTTGATTTAATAGTTTTTTAAGGAGTAAAAAAATACCCGGCACTTCACTTAAAATGAAAATGCCGGGTTTATTATGTTAACAGGACAACTTAGTTGCTGCTTCTTGATTCACTTGTATAAATGTAGTTACCGTCAGTATCTTCTTTAATTGTGATTTTTGTATTTGCCGACAAATCATAGTATCCAGAATTAGAAGGACTCTGAAGTCTTGAAGCACCTTCACCTGGCATTACCTGTTCATTATTAACTATAAGCTTGAAATAACCTGTAGTAAAAGCCTTTTCCTTTACAGCATCCTTGTTAAGATCAAAACTTCCTTTCTGCGGTGTAGCACCATCTTTAAGGTTTGCAGAATCTTGTTCGTAATAAACATTGATAGTTGCAGCTGTACCATTAGCTACATAAACTGAAGTATAGTCTCTAATTTCATTAGCAAGTTCTTTGAATGCGTTGAATGCCTGAATTAATTGACAGCTTGAAAGCATAAATACAACTGTCAAAAGCAAAGCAATTAAACCAAATCTCTTTTTCATAAATAACTCCATTTTTTTACATAACGTGATGTAATTGCTTAAATATATAGGAACACAGACTGGTTTTCAATAGAAACTGAATAAATTAGATTTTTAAGGAAAATATATTACGGGAATTGCTTCCTGGTCGCCAAGGAAGACTGGTTCCTCTTGCGGTGCCTGCTATTAAAAATCTTTAGGGAGGACACCAAACTTTTTTATAAAGGATTTTGAAAAGTGGCTCATGTTGGTGTACCCTGACAATTGGGCTGCCTGGGAAATCGGGAGGTCATTTTCCTGCAGAAGGCGGGCGGCGTATTCGAGGCGTTTGTCCTGAACGTAGGAGTGCAGGGAAGTGGCGTACAATGTGCGGAAGACTCTGTTTAATTTGCTGATGCTCATACCAAGTTCGTCGGCAACAGTTTGTGCATCGTATTCAAGGGCCGGGTTTCGCTGGATTTTTTCACGAAGAACTTCAACGCGTTCTACATCATTTTTGTTTGGCTGGGGCAGGCGTTTAATTTCATCTGTTTTGTGATAGGCAATTCCGTAGAGTACCAAGGCAGTGAGTTCAATCATTTTGCCTTCGGTGTAAACGCCTTCGTATTCTTTGAAGCGGTCGGCGGTGTCTATCTCGGAAAGAACACGGTACATCTCCGGCGTAATTATTGTTTTTGTAACGTGGGTCAAAAAATGTTCTTTCAGGTTTGTGATATTCTGGTCGGTAAAATATTTTGAAAGCAATTCCTGAAAGTAGCTTGTCGGCATCTGCAGATTCTTGAAAACAAAATTTGCTCCGGCCTCGTAAGTCATTCCCGTTGCATAATTATTGTTTCTGAAAACGCAGACTTCGCCCTTTGCCATTTCAACTGTTTCGCTGCCTGTGTGAAAGGAATAAGCCCATCTGATATCCTGACTCAGATTGAACATAATCTGGATTTCATCACGACCGCAATTGTCTTTTTCTTCGGCAAAGGTTGTTTTCTGGACCTGTACATTCCAGCTGTTGTATTTTATATTTTCTCGACTTTTTGACTTTTCCAAATTCAGTTTACCAAAGGAGTTTGAGAGGGAACCACTTCCATCAAGCTCAAGTTTGATAGCCTTACCCTGAACGACTACATTTTTATTTATACTCATAGGATAAGACTATCATAACATTGTTAGTTTAGACTATCAAGTTTCTTTCCCAACGGCTTTGTAAGATAAATCAAAGCAGGGGTGAGAGTGTAGTCTGCAATAAGTGCGGAGCCTAAACCTATCATCGAAAGAAGACCAATTCTGAACATTGCTGTAATAGGGCTGAAGCAGTACATGAGGAACATTGCGCACAAAATAAAGGTTGTTGTTCCCATTGTCTTTCCAATTTCGCGGAAGCTTTCTGTAACTGCGTCTGCATAGCTTCTGCCTGTTTCAAGCTTTGTCTTGATGTGATTGGAGAAGTGAATTGTATCATCAACTGCAATTCCTAAAATCATTGGCATAATCATCATTGTAAGTTCATCAAGAGCCATGTGGAAGTAACCCATAACTGCACCAATCAGAAGAACCGGTGCAAGATTTGGAATCATTGCAATAAGGCCTGTTCTGATGCTTGCAAATACGATTATCAAAAGAATGGCAATCATGATGAAGGAAGCACCAAAAGATTTAAGCTCGCTCTTTACAACCGTTTCGTTCATGGCTGCATTTTCTGCAATAGTTCCTACAACTGCAACATGGGCAGTCGGGAAGTATTTTTTTGCGGCTGCTTCTGCGGCGGTAATATCTTCAACAATCAGGTTTGCATTGTAATCAGAAATTTCTACGTGGGCATAAACGGCATTGTAGCTTTCGGAAAGTTCATCAAAAAGAGCTTCGCTGTTTGAAATCTCATAGAAGAAGAGAAGCTGCGTAAGCATATCCTGTTCTTCAGGAATTGTGTAATATGCCGGGTCATCACCATTGAGAACGCGGTACATTTCCTTTACCTGTCTTGTAATACTTCTTACTCGAGGTTTGCCGTTTGTAATCTTTGTCATCTGAAGCTTTCCAAGGTCCTTTTCAAGTTTATCAAGAGCAAGCATATTTTCAGGATCTTTAAAAGCATCTTCCTCATCAAACTCAATCATAACGTCATAGCTGTAAATATTTCCCAGCTTTGTTTCAAGGATTTTTTCGATTCGCTGAACAAATGGAACCTTGTTGCCCATGAACTTCAGGTAGTCCATGTTTACTTCCATTTTCAGAAGACCAGGAATACAAAGCACAATCACAAGTACAGAAGTTATCGTAACGAGCTTGCTGCGTTTTACAATCTTTTTACCGATGTTTTCAAAAGCCAGGTCTGCCTTTGTTGCACCCTTTGTTTCTGCAAGGGCTGGCTCTTTATCTTTTCCGAAGCTGAGGAAAATCGGAATCAAAATTACTACATAAAGATAAACCATGATGACAACTGTTGATGCAACTGCACCAAGCCAGATCATAGGGCGGATATTTGCAAAAAGGAAGGAAAGGAGTGAAACTGCAGTGGTAATTACAGTGAACAAAATTGGCCAGCCGGTTTCACCAACTGCTTCAATTACAGATTCTTTTCTTTTACCGGTCTGGCGGAAATGCATTTTGAAAGCGTTGATATAGTGAAGTGCATAGCCGATAGAAAGGGCCATTCCCAAAAGAACCGGGAGTGTCATCATATCAGAATCGGCTGGAACATTTATAAGGCCTGTAAAGCCGAGTACGGTTCCGATTCCAAAAAGAGTTGCAAGGAAAGGAACAATTACACCGGAAAGAGAACGAGCAAAAATGATAAGACAAATCAACATAACCAGGAAGCCGAGTGCGATTCTGGATGCAAAATCCTTTGTAAGCACATCTTCCTTTTCGGCTGTGGTGTAGGCGCTTCCGATTGGCATAAGGCTCCAGCGGTCGCTTTTGAACTCCTCGCTCATAATAACCTTTTCTGCGGCGTGGCCTACGGCAGAAACATCTTCGCTTTCATTTTTAAAAGGATTGAGTTTTAAGGAAATCCAGCATTCTTTTGCATTGTCAGAAACAAGGTTATTGACGATAGATTCGCGGCTCATAATAAAAGATTTCTTTTCTGCCAGTTCGCGTGGGTTGTTTGGAATGCCATCGTTGAAAGGGCTTTTTACTTCAAAACCTTCTTCGTCGCCAATCGGGATTGAAACAGTTGTGAGGGAAGTAACCTTATCTGCAAAAGGAACTTCAGCTTCCAGCCGCTCTCCCAGGCGGTCAATCATATTCAGAACATCAGGGGCAAAAACATCATCTGCCTGAACCAGGACGAGCACATACTGGTCGTTACCAAAAACTTCTTTAAAATGATCAGAGTTCTTTTTGATTTCGCTGCCATTTACAATCCAGTCGCTGTTAGAGCTTTCTGAACGGAAATTACGCATTCCGGAAAGACATACGAGTGTAACTGCAAAAAGAATAATCAGACAAAGCTTGCGGTGTTTAATCTGAGCTTCGCCGATTCTACGGAAAAACTTATTGATTTTTGAGACTTTCATAAAATCCTCCATAAGGAAATAAAGTTAGAAAAAACTAACAATTAAAGATTTTATATGGCTGATTTTGCCCGCTCTACCAAAAGCCGCTAAATTTTTAACACTTTTCGCTCATTTGTTAGTTGCAAATAACTATATTTGGTGATATTGTTAGTAAATACTAATTAAAGTTAGTATAAACTAATATATTATAGGAGCCTGATATGACAGACGGAAGTAAGAAATTTCTTTGGGGAGTAGTTGCAGGTCTTGCAGCTGCTGCATTGATTAAGACAGATACCTTCAAAAAGGGCTGTGCCAAGGTTGTTGCAGGCGGACTTCAGCTCAAGGATGATGCTAAAGAATACTTTGAAACAA
>SFOB01000218.1 GCA_004554075.1 Treponema sp. | reverse complement strand
AGGGACAGGTATTATCGGTCTGAAAGAGTGAACCAATGTACCTGTCCCTATGACCCATATGTAAGTCCTAAAAAGAGGTCAACCATCACAATAATCTCTCTATTTCTGATATGAACGACTCTGCTTTAGGTAGCAACTCGTCAACCTCTTCAATAGTGGCATAAGCAAAGTCATCATAA
This sequence comes from Treponema sp., assembly GCA_004554075.1. Taxonomy (GTDB): domain Bacteria; phylum Spirochaetota; class Spirochaetia; order Treponematales; family Treponemataceae; genus Treponema_D. The sequence goes on along the minus strand of SFOB01000218.1, from coordinate 2,703 downwards.
TCAGAACTATGACGACGTTCAAACAAAAGTGAAAAACTTCGATTTGACTCTCTTGTTATCAATCCTTTAGAAACAAAATGTAATCCCAACATCTGTTTTACTCCTGCATGAGTGGAAGCATGAATATGATTCTTAATCTTCACTTAATTGCTCCTTCATAAGACAACTCCTTCATTTGTCACATTAATATAAAATGGAGTAACAAATGGACGGTTTTCCCATGCTGAACGAGGCATAACGCGGGCATTTATCAACACTCCTGTTTCAAGTTCTATATCACATAATGGAGATATGATCCTTTCCTCTTCGCTTATTGACAACTTCGGCTGATTAACAAGCACAAGCAAATCAATATCACTATCAGGACGAGCATCACCTCTTGCCTCACTGCCATACAGAATTGTCTTGGCTGTGGGGGCTGTAATGGACATAGCCTTGCGTATTTTTTCCACTATTTCTGGTCGTCGCATATCTTATTATTGTAAATATCACCGCAAATATACAAACTATTTTCCATACCTCCAAACATTTCTCTGATTATTTGCAGATTTACCATGAGAATACCACCCTGCCGTAGGGTCTTACCTCGTGTAAGACCGCCCACTGCCGCAAGCTCAATAGGGGTGCGGGCGACTCGCCCGCGGTTGTTCACTTCTCCTTCTTCCCAACAATCCCTTATATATCAATTACAACGTTATTATTTAATAATCTTATTCCGTTATTACGTAATTTCGGTGTATTAATTCTGATATCACAATCAACTACAAAAACCGTTCCATTTTCAGAGCACAAGACATTTTCATCATGCATATCACTTAAATATATTGTTGGAGTAGCATAAGTCCAATTTTTCCTATTCATCAGGACGAAGCCCATATTGCTCATGAATGTCTCTATTTCCTCATCAGTCATTCTCAATCCTTGAATAAAAGGTTGCTCTACAATAATCTTGAATTCATCATTACTATCTCTTCCAAAACCAAGCACTTTCATGCTCGTTTCTGAGAAATATGTATTGTGAAGAGTTATTCTATCCAAAGCAAGAATGGGTTGAATAAAGTAGTCCAACCCTATCGACTTTACTAAAAAATTACCATGATCATAGACATTAGCCTCCCCACCTTCAGCTATCTGCTCGCCAAAAGTATGATTTAGAAACCTGTCAACATCGTCATACCACACATTCACTATTCTTGCCCATTTCTCAATTGCGCGAGTTTGTTTCTCTGCATATTTGAGTTCTCTTTTGAATTCCTCCCTTCCTTCAAGCTCTGAATCTGGGCAATTTTCTGCTCCCGCGAGTAAGGATGCAATGACATGCACAGCACCTCCCTTTGAGCAGCCATGCTGTTCCTGCGGTGAAAATCGTTTATATATAAGCCTTCCTCTAATAAATAGTTCTGCATAATAATCAAGTTGTTGCAGACCCTCTGATGTGAAGCCATCATCTATGATGTTCCTCACTGACGTCCAAAAATCTGCACTGTTCATAATCTTTTATATAAATTTGCCGCAAATATACAAACTATTTTCCATTCCTCCAAACTTTTCTCAGATTATTTACAATTATGTGGCTTCTCTCAACTCCATCCAATAACCCCGAGCGTCATATGGATTTCGGGAAGATTTACCGTTTTACATTATAAAAGTCTGACTTTCCCATTCATCCCAATCAACAGTCGAAATATATTCCATAATTTGTTGTCGAAGAACAGGAAGGTCATCTTGAATAACATTCCAAAGCTCTTTGTCATCCACTTGATAATAATCATGCACAAGTATATGCCGCATCTTGACAATTCCATCCCAAGGAGTCTTTGGATAGCGTTCTTTAAACATCTTTGACAATCTGTATGCAGCTTCACCTACAATTTCGATGCTCTTTACTATTCCATAGAACTCCAGTTCATTTCTATGCAAATCTTCAAAACCCATCGATTGAGTATTCCTTAATATACAATCAATAGCATCAATCATATGGGATAATCGCCCACGGTCTCTAACAGGTTCTCTCATAAATCAACTGTTTATCGCGCGATACACTATTAACCGCAAATGGCAACAAAGTACCATCAGTCACAAGATCAACAGGTCGCCCCAAAATCTTCTCCAAATCATCTGCCATTATCGCATGTTTAAGCAAGCTAACCTTGGCATTATTGTCAAAAGTCACCAGAATGTCTATGTCGCTGTCTGCATTCTCCTCCCCTCGTGCATACGAGCCAAATAACCAAGCCTTCAAAACTGGTTGGGTTTTGAAGTAGTCAGAAATCGTTTTTATCATTACATTTGAACTCATATCTATATATTTTGCCGCAAATATACAAACTATTTTCCATTCCTCCAAACTTTTTTCGGATTATTTGAAATAATTTGGCTTCTCTCAACTCCATCCAATAACCCCGAGCGTCATATATCACATGGATTACGGAAAGATTCACTTTTCCCTCTTCCCTACAATCCAGTTCCACATAATCACGAGGAATATAGACCACAATAGTATCTTCATATCAATAACAATTATTATTTTTCCGGTTTCCCATCCGAAATTCTTAATCCCAGATGATAGAAATCAGATACCGCCTGCAAGTCTTCCTTTTTCTGATCATTATTGGTGTTACTGTATATAAACCATCCGTCAGACTCATGCTGCCAAATCTTTCCTTTCTCCACAGGACGTTGCTTCTTGCCAACAAGAGGCCA
>SFOB01000217.1 GCA_004554075.1 Treponema sp. | reverse complement strand
GCTTTCTGTCTGAAAATGCTTCAACAAATATCATAGATTCAAACAGTTTGACCGAAGAACTCAAGAGGCAGATAGAGACTATTAAAGAGAAGGATAACGAAACGATTGTTCTTGAAAATAACGGTATTGATACTGATACATACAGAACATTCAGAAAAACATTGGTAGCTATAAAGAGGAATCAGTATGAATCTGAGACAAAAGACAATTTTATTATTCAAGCCCATTCACTGTTTAATCTACTGATAACAGCACCTTTTTCTGTAGAAGATTTGGGTAAATGTGTAAGCAGAGGCCTTGTTACGGTTGAACCTGTTGAAGAAAAACTGGTTAGATTAGAGCAACTGGCAGACGAGTTAGGAGTGTCTCTGAGAAAAGATGCATATTGTGTAGTTGATATTTTGAAGACATTAGCATCTTATATGGGACAATCTACTCCAAAAGAAATGGAACTCCGTAATTACATACGTAATCATACAGAGCAGTCAATAGCTGTAGTAATTCCGAAAGCATATTATGCGACGGTTATAAAGGATATGCCTGGATATGTTCCGGGATATTCTCGAGGTGTATTCTTTATGACTCCTGGGCGGTTTGATAATACAAGACTTTACGATGTTGTAATAGTGCTTGGGGATTTCGAGGGAAAGCGATTTAATGCTTTCAGCTGTAATTCCTCCAAGAAGATTATTTCATTACTTTATGAACCTGAGGAAAAGTCGTTTAGTTTTAAGAAGAGCAGGTCATCCAGAAATTCAAAAAAATGGGATAGGAGATCTACGATTCGATTGAAGAATTTCAAAGAGGAGGAGTTTTTTGAGGAAGAACAAACAAGAGATTTGCTCGATGATGAAAATGAAATCGAAACATATGTCTCTCAGTTGGATACAGTATTTGATTCTGTAAGATTAAATTCATTTTCCCAAGGCGGAAGAATAAATCTCACTGCAGAAATAATTGCAGTTGCTACTTTTACTGACGATAGCAAGGCTTTTTTTAGTAAGCATTATAAGGCCTATGTTCTTGATTCGGACAATGGAATTGTTAAAGAAGTGGGAGTCACAGAACTAAATGAGGGCGACAGTATTGTTTTTACAAAGAACAATAATGATACAAAGGATATCGTTGATTCTGTTTTAAGGCAGATGATTACAGACGGTAAACTTGGAACAACACTGGTTGATGCCTACGAAAAATCGAAGGAGTGGCAGCAAAGTCTTATTGTGTATATGCAAGAGAATAATCTCACTCCAAGAAAGGTCGTTGGTGAGATGCTTAAATTAAATGTACCTGTGCAGGAACCGACGATTATAAGATGGTTAGACGAAGATACTCATACGGTTGGCCCCAGAAGCATTGATTCTTTGAAGGCAATTGGAGAATTAACTGGAAATACAGATTTACAGAGTAATCCGGAAGTATACTTTGAAGCATGCAGAGAGGTAAGAAGTGTCAGAAGAAGGATACTCGGTGAAATTGGAAAGGCAATAATTGCCAGATTGAGCGGAGCAACTTCATATGAGAATAGTGAATTTGCAGAGGTATACGAAAAGGTTGATTCATTGGCAGAAGTTTTGCAAATTGAGAGAATAGTACCCACCGAAACTGTACTTCCGTTGAATGTAGCGAACCGGCCGGTAAATGTATAAGAGGTAAAGAATATGATTCAGACAGATAAGTTAATCGAAGCTCGCGAAGAGTATATTGAGCTGATTAAAAAAGAATTGTTGGGACCAGGATCGGAAATATCTATTCCTGATGCTGAGCATGAGTTGATATCAGATTCTCCCAATACGAGATATTCAATCGGCATATTATATACAAAAGAGAATAAAATGAACGCCGATAATAATGATTCTTCACGTGTTGAAGAACAAGGCGATAATGCTGACAAAATAGAAAATTCAGAAATTGAAATCGATGCTTCTGAAGAATTTGTCGCCCATAAAGAAGCAGTGTCACCTTCTGACGAAGATAATCTTGATGAAGAGGTGGGGCTTGCTACGCAGAATATGCCTTCTTCGCTGGGAATCACCTTTTTTGCTAAAGGTCATACTGACATTGTTAATTGCAATGTCAGATTTGCAACATACCGAAAGGCCGTTGCTACAGACTGTCGTATACCATTAGATTTTGAAGGAATAGAAAACTATGATTTACCAGATCTGTTTAAATCAGCCGTATATATTGATTTGGAAGAAAAAACACTGAGACTGACTACTGGCGGAATGACTCGTAAGAGAGTTCGCGAACTGGAGGAAAGGGACCTCCTAGGAGGTGACGAACATGGAATAATAAGCCGTATGTACAAGTTGGCGGATCAGCTGGCAAAGGGATATGTAAGAATACCGCATGAACTAGTGGTCCAGCTTGAATACGGAGATAAAGAGTATATAGATCAAAACAAAGATCTTGCAGATACAAAATTGAAAATCACATCACTTAAGAGGCAGATTTCGGAAGATGTGTATTCATACACAATAATGCTTGTTAATGATGATGACCGAAAGGCAAAGCCGGATCGTTGTAGATATCAGCCTTCAATCAAAGTATCAACCGAAGAAAATGATTTCATATTGGTAGAGTATTCCGGAGATCAAGATTTTGAATCATTGGATTTTGAAGAGAAGTCATTGATTATGCAATATAGGAATAAAAAGGTATACGGCACCGGTTTGGGAACATCAATGTCGTGGAGCGTCGATGATGCGGGTGAAGGATGGGTTTCAAATGATTTCTTTCCGCAAGTAGAAGTGCCTTCAATGGATTTTAATTTGGTAAGTGACGTACATGTACCTAGCGAAGCATTTTCAATGAAGTATCTATCTGATTTGGATGCAACTGACCAGGATTCAAAGCTTTCCGCAGAAGGGAAAATTGTCGATGCTTACAGTGACTGGATTGAAAAAAGG
>SFOB01000078.1 GCA_004554075.1 Treponema sp. | reverse complement strand
CCAGGCTTGCAAAATGAGCCTGCAATTCTTTTTTCCCGCTGTTACCAAGATAATCAAAATAAGAAAGCAGATTTCCTGGCTTTAACTCAGTCTCCTTAGAAGCCTGAGATTGCAGCCAGCGGAAAATTGCTTCGTTTAATTGGGTAAACTCTGTAAAGCCCAGATCTGAAACAAAAGCCTCAATTTCATCACAATTCAAAAGAGCCTTTACAGAAGGAAGCTTGTGATTGTTCACAAAATCAAAAAAGCTTGCTGCAGCCCTGTCTCCGACAATTCCAGAAACCATTGGCTGATGTAAATCCCCTAGCTCTGGAAATTTTTCTATAACCTTAGAAAGTCTCTCCCAGCTGCGGCGGTCCGGGCTGCGTTCAAGGTTTTCTTCTCCACCAGACTCCTCGCCATCAAGCAGTTCAGGATTTTCTTCAATAAAGGAAATTATTCTTGCATCAAGTCCTGCCCCGCGCGCCCAGTTAATCCAGTCTTCAACACTCGGAGCAAATTCATAAATATTAAAACGGCTTACCAGCGCGGGATCCAGATCTGTCAGCTGATATTCGTTACCCCCGTTTACTGCAGAAATGATTCGGCTTCCCTCAGGCAGACTCTTACCGGCAAGCTTACGGTTCAAAGTCAAATCCATAACCGTCTGCAAAACTTCCGGCCTTGCTCTGTTCAACTCATCAAGAAAAAGAACCACCGGCTTTCCATCAACAGGAAACCAGTATGGAAGCATAAAGTCTGTACGTCCGGTAGCTTCATCAAGGCGTGGAAGACCTATCAAATCACCGGGATCACTCATCTGTCCTAGAAAAAGAGTAACAACCTTTTCATTACGGCCGGCAAAAAAATCTTCCAGAATTCTTGATTTACCAATACCATGTTTTCCTACAAGCATAATATTCTGTGAAGCAGGAGTATTTTCCAAAATAAAATTGAGTTGAGAAGCATTTATTTTCATGATAGAAAACAGTCTACTTTATGAGTCAAATATGTTCAATATAAATATAACTGAAAAATAATTGGTTATTTCTCCCAATTTGCCTTATACTTTAAGTATGAAAAAGCTGTTGAGTATTTTTCTTTTAATATTTCTGGCTACTTCTCGTATTTCGGCTTCTGAAACTCAGACTCTGGGCGGTATTTTCCTTGAAGTCTTTCTTGATATTATGGAAGAGTTTTGGATTGAAAGCCACATTCATGCAGATTATGATGTAGCCCCTTACGCAACAAGAAACTATTATGTAGGCTATAAAGAAAGTACTGATAAGGCTGATAAGTTTTACCGTTTTCAGTTTGAAACCGGCAACTTCTACTTTCCCTATTCCCAGAGCATTGGTAATGAAAGTAGAATTGAAGGAATTGCCTGGAAGTTTTTTGGACCTGTTTTTGAACATGTGATTTATACAGATGCCCGGGAAGTATTCAGAAAAGGACGATTCCCTGTAGACGGAAATCTCAGATTGGGGCTTACCTGGAATATAATCAATTTTAATATAATCAACCTTGCCTATAATCTGCAATGGACATTCTGGTATGGAAGCCGGGTTTTAAATGGACTATGCGAAGGACTAATTTTACGTTCTTATCCTATTAAGCCTCTCTTAATTGAATACAGAGCAAACTGGCAGCATATTTTAACTGACGGTTATGACTCCAGCAGTCATATGTTTGAGTCCCATCTGGAAGTTGGATTTATGGTTGGAAAACGCGAAGAATTGTTTGGAGCCTGGAAGTATTTTAAAAATGGTTATACAGGCAGCCGTCTCCATGGTTTTTCAACCGGAGTGCGGCTTCACCTGTAAACTTTCCAATAAAATTGTCTGTCTATTTTATTAAGCGGATATTATCAACATAAATGTGAGATTCCTTCATAAGGATTGCACCACTATTATTGTATATTGAAATTCGTCTTACATCATGCAGGCGCTCAGGATATTTTGAAAGATCAAATACCATTGTGTGAACTCCCTTTGGAAGATCATAATGCTCAAGACTCCACCAGTTCCAGGAATCAGTTGCCTGAATTACTACGTTAATATTGTAAACGTAATTTTCAGGATTATAAAAATCCATTACAATATATTTAGCACCAGACAAGTCATTGGTTCCATCGTAAAACCAGATACCTGATTTTGTAGAGTCCTTATCCATTACATCCATTGTCATTTCAAGTGAATGAGCTCCTTCAGAAGCCCAGTCTTTGGAAATATTTGCGCCTGTTGAATTTTTTACAGAACCATACTGGTCCCAGTCAAAGCCTGCCCAAATCCAGTAATTTCCTTTCTCAAAACCATCAAAAAGCACCACATTACCATCAGGAAGCCCCTGATCCATCTGAGCAAAAGAAAGAGCGGAAAAAGTAATCAATATAGATAAAAATGTAATTATTTTTTTCATTGCTGTATCCCCCAGAATTATTCTACCTTGAATTTGTTCATTGCTTCACGAAGCTTGGCAATACTTTCTACGTTCTTTTCAACGTATTCGTGAGCCTTCTTAGAAAGGTTTCCTATTGCATCTGTTTTTTCAGTCATATTCTTAACGTTTGTATTTACAGATGTAGTCATGCTTGCAATGCGGTCCATTTCATAAGAAACCTGCTTACTTCCTTCCATCATTTCATCGGAGTCATTCTTTACATTTACAGTAATATCATTGATAGAACGCATAAGCTCGAGAACCTGTTCTCCACCCTTATTCTGCTGCTGCATTTCTTCATCAATAATAAGTTCCTGCTCGCTTACAGTTTTTGTAAGTGCAAAGATGCTGTTGAACTGTGTCTGAACCTGGGCGGTAGATTCCGTAACAACCTTAATAAGATCCTGAACATCCTTAAGTTCATTCTGAATCCTTGTACCCTGTGAGTTAGATTCCTCTGCAAGCTTACGGATTTCACCAGCAACTACAGAGAATCCTTGTCCACTGTCTCCAGCATGAGCCGCCTCAATTGCCGCGTTCATAGCAAGAAGGTTTGTCTGGCTGGCAATATTACGAATTACAGCAGACGCTTCCTGAAGGTTCTTTGAGCGGTCCTGAATCTTAGTCGAAAGCTCAGCCATGCTGTTGATAAGCGACTGACCAAGCTCCGAAGCCTGTTCAAGCTGATTCATAGAGGAACGGTTGTTTTCAAGAATGTTGGAAACGTTACGTATATTTGCAGTCATCTGTTCGATAGAAGCTGCAGATTCAGTTACGCTGGAAGCTTGTGTATCAATATTTTCATTAAGCTTATGAATATTCTTTACAATCTGATTTACTACAGAAAGAGCTTCCTCTACTCCAGCCGCATGATCCTGCATCTGGTTCTGAATTGCTTCAATACTTGAAGTGATATCCACTACAGCCTGCGAAGTCTGACTCATAGATTCATTAAGTTCGTTTCCAATTTCGTCCATTTCTACGCTGGATTTTTTTACATCTTTAATAGAAACAGAAAGCTTATCCATAGTCTTATTAAAGCTTTCGCACATTGCACCAATTTCGTTATTCTGTCTTGCGTGCAGACGTACTGTCATATCACCATCACCTTCACTGATATTCTGAAGGGCTTCTACAGTAGTCTTAAGAGGTTTTGTAATTCCGGTAACAACACCATATACAATTATCATTACAATAATAATCTGAAGGGCGAAAGCAGTAATAATAATCCAGATAGTTTTCCAGGCACTTCCGTCAATTTCTTCTTCCGGAGTTGTTGTTACAAAAAACCAGGCTTTTCCAGAACGGTCTACCTGAGCCTTAACAATTGTAACAAATAGATTCTGATTATTAAGTCTTGTAGAAAAGGCCTGTGTGGAATAATCAATATAACAATCAGAAATATCATCACCATCCTGAGCAACACTACCATCAGGCTTTATGTAAACCGGATTAAAATATGATTTAAGATTTGAATCGAGGAAGAAAGCAGATTTATTACCTGCCTGAGAACTGTCAGAAGAAGCCAGAACGGCACCGCTTGAGGTTATAAATTCACACTTAGTTCCATGAAAAATTGATTCACCATCCATCATTCCGTCCAGACCGGAAAGTACAATATCAATTCCTGCAATACCATTGTGCTGACCGAGTGAGTTCTGAATCTGGCTGAAAACCTTTGCACTAAGCACTGATTCACCATCAAGAGTTGTAAGAACTGGCTCACTGATGTATGAATAATTAAAATGTGCAGCCTGCTCTATCTGTGCTTCTGAAAACTCTGTTACGATATCGTTTTTAATACGTCCGTTTTTATCACGGATATAGTGGATTTTAAACTGTCCTGAAGGGTTATCATCATAATCAGCACGGAGCTTATCCTTATGGTCAAACATATTAGGCAGCCAGTAAGCCCAGGCAGAATCTATAGTAGAAGATTTTACCATGGCTCTTACAGCCTGCTCGGCAGCAGAAGCTCTCTGTTTTTCCGGGATAGCCCAAGTACCACCTAAAACGCCGGCAAGAGCTTCTGCAGCATTAACAACTTCTGTCATTCTGCGTTCTACTGAAATGCTTTTTGCTTCACTTAATGTAATAATACTTTTAGTAATTTGTTCCTTGTTACTTCTCAAAACTGTACGGCCAATAATAAAGGTCATAACAACAGAAACGAGAACCATTCCGATTCCAAGAGACAAAATGAGGCTTAATCGGATTGAGGTTTTAGAGGAATTATTACCCATTATTTTCTCCATTAAATAAAATTATGTTATATCAAGAATAACTCTTGCAGGAGCTTTTTTCAATCATAAATATGAAACAAACTTCCATACTTATATTACAAATCTATATAAATATAGAGTTTATCAGTGTTTTTCGACAGCAGACTTGTCATCTTCTTTATGGAAAGCCTGCTTTTGTTCGTACATGATGTTATCTACAGTTTCAACAGCCTGCTCAAGAGTCATAGCTGATTGTGCAGGAACAGAATATGTACCAACGCTGGCAGAAAGATTATATGGTAGATGCATAACAGATGTCTTTGAAAGAAGTCTTTCTTTTATCTGTGTACAATAATCTTCACCATTGTAGTTTTTGCTGTTACCGACAACAAGGAATTCATCTCCACCATAACGGATTACAAGCCAGTTTCTTGGAACAGTTTCAAGAACGGCAGCAGCAACAGTTTTTACTGCAAGGTCTCCATGAAGGTGGCCGAACTGGTCATTGATATGTTTCATTTTATTGATATCAACAAAGAAGAGAACTGTAGTAAGACCATTCTTTTTGTTCTGTGCATAATATGGCTTGGCAAGTTTTTCGAGTCCCTGGCGGTTGAGTGCGCCGGAAAGTGCATCTTTTGTAGAAAGTTTAAGATACTGCTGGCTCATCTGGCGGTACATATTCTTCTTACGGAACTGTTCAATACTTGTTCCCATTGTTCGAGTCCAGATATAGCCGTAACGGTTATCAATCATTGTAAGATTATTCTTCGTTACAAAATATCCGTGTACATAAGAGTGATGATAAATCGGCATAAAGAGGAAGGTTGAACTTTCTTCGCTCTTCATTTTGGCAGGAATTAAGTCTGCAGTATTAATCATTTCACGCAGGTATTTTTTATTGTCCTGAATAGAACAAATTGCCTGTACCTGAGTTCCATAACTAAGATTTTGAGGAAGATTTTCAGCAGAATTAATAAGAACAGATGTCCAGTCTGATTTCATGAAGATACAGAAGTCTGAACCTTCAAAATTGTGGGATTTTGTAAAGAAGTTTTCTACGTTGGTCAGCAAGGTAAAAACGTCTGCTGATTCAGCAAAAATTTCACCTATAACTTCTATCTGAGTATCAAACTCTTCTTTTTTATTTGCATCGTCAAGAATACTCAGTGTAAAGCGACTCTGCTGTTTTGTATTCATATAGGCACAGCCACATGACTGACGTAGAACCGGAGTACTTTTCATCTTCAAAAGTTGAGAAGGATTTACACCAAACTCAAGCCGGTTTATTACCTCTGCGCCTAGCTGTTCAGCATTGTTGTGAACAGTTGTAATTGAAGGTAGTGTACATTGTGTTTCAGTAATATCATCAAAACCTATGATCTTAACCTGCTCTGGAACATTAATTTTATTTTCAACACAGACCTTAAGCAGGCCAAGTGCAATTAAGTCATTTGCACAGACAACTGCTTCAGGAAGTTTTTTTCCAGATTTTACATATTCAGAAAAGAAACGATATGAACTATGATAATCTGTAAATTGAATGGAAAAAATCTTATTCTGATCTAATTCTATATTATTATCTTTGAGTACCTGTGCATAAGCCTTATAACGTTCACTGATATCAATAGAAGTTTCTTTACCGGCTATAAAAGCAATATCCCGTACATTATGCATTGTAATAATGTGCTTAATTGCGTCATACATACCCGAGTAATTATCAATTCGGAGACAACATATGCCTTCCATTTTTTTATTGATACATACTGCAGGTTTTCCAGATTTTAAGATTCTGAGGCGTTCACGTTCGAGAACTCTGACATTTCCGATTAAGTCTGCAAGTACGACAATTCCATCAAATTCTTCATAATGAATAAGATTAAAAATAGACGCACCAGTCCAGTTGGGAAAGCCGGAATATTCATCGTAGTTATACATGTTGAAAACATAAATATCAATATTCTTACCTTTTACGGCCTTTTCCATACCAAGGATAAAATCCTTTACAAAATAAGTGGACCAGCCACAGGCAAGAACAGCGATTCGTCTCTTCATAACTTCTATTATACCATGGATTTATTATGCGTGCAAAAAAAATGCCCCGCGGCACGGCGGAGCATTTATATCATCCAGATCCTGAAACAAGTTCAGGATGACAATCTGGGTATCTATTTATTCTTATCTTGAATTATAAGGCGGCGGAGAGCTTCAACACCAACAGTGATTGCAAGCTCTGTGACATGAGCCTGCTTGTTAGGAAGCCCCTTCTTTGCCCTCTCCTGATTTGCAACAACCAGGAAGCAGGAACCAACGCGGACACGAAGAAACTGGCCAGCAATAAAGAGAGCGGCACTTTCCATTTCGCTGGCCAGACAGCCCATGCGGAGCCAGGCCTGCCATTTATTTTCAAGCTCGTAGCTTACTGGCATAACTTCAGGCTCGTGCTGACCGAAGAAGGAATCTTTACACTGAACAACACCTGTGTGGTGAGGAGCCTTAAGGTCTGTGGCAGCAGCAACCAGGGCATTTACACAGTCAAGGTTAGCGACTGCGGGATATTCGATTGGAGCAAACTCGCGGCTGGTACCTTCCATGCGAACGGCGCCTGTAGCGATTACGATGTCGCCACCCATTACGTCTTCCTGCATACCACCGCAGGTTCCAACGCGGATAAAGGTGTGGGCGCCGCATTTAGCAAGCTCGTCTATGGCGATTGCAGCAGAAGGTCCACCGATACCTGTTGAAGTAACACTTACAGGAACTCCTTCGAGAGTACCTGTGTAGGTTGTGTATTCACGAACATCTGCAACAAGTTTTGGATTGTCAAAATGTGCAGCAATTTTTTCGCAGCGTTTAGGGTCGCCAGGCATGATAACATATTTACCAATGTCAGCTGGACCAACGCCTGTGTGATACTGTTTTCCTGAACCTTCTGTGTAGTCTACCATAGTTTTTCTCCCCCCGCTTAACCGCGGTAAAAGTTAATAAGACATCCAGCCAAAATAATCTTGCGCTCGTCGTCTGTGAGGTCACCGGTGCTCAGTTCGAACTCGTTTACTGTACCGTCTGCCTTTACTGCGTATGCTTTGCAAGATGGCAATTTGTCCTGAACCATCTTCTTTACATCCGGGATAAATACATAGTCACCGTTTGCAAATGGAAGATTCTTGTCTCCATCTTTGTACAGGAATGGAAGCATACCCCAGTTGATGAGGTTAGAGCGGTAACGCTTTGTTGCATATTCATTTGCAATGTTAGCCCAACCGCCAAGAACCTTCTGGCAGCTTGCAGCCTGTTCGCGGGCAGAACCATCACCTGGTTTTACAGCAAAAATTGATGAGCCGAGGCCTGCGGCAGCGGCACGTCCCTTGAACTCAGGTTTAGCCTTTGCAAGAGCAGCTTCTGTTGCGGCAACTTCTGCTTTTACTTCCTCTGCTCCATCTCTAACAGCCTTTGCACGACCTACGTAAGCAGGGTCGCGGCGGCTCAAAGTGAACTCAGCCAATCCGAGTGGATTTGAACGGAATGATGAAGTTTCTCCTGATGGAATCAATTCATCAGTTGTTGTTACAGGGTCATGAATCTCGCTTACAATCTTAATCAAGAGGTCGTCGCTGAGTGGTTTCATACTTGGCCAGTCTTTGATGTTAGGACCAAACTGAATCTCAACTTCAGGATGAGCAACTCCCTTAGAATCGTATACGCGTTTTTCGTAAATTGCTTTATCAAAGAAATATTTCTTTCCGCTGAACTCCGTGTCGAATTCAGTAGCGGCTGTAAGGAAGCCCTTGTTTGCAGCAGTTGCGGCAATTGAGCGTGCATCCATAAGGGCAACTGAAGAGAGCTGTCCGTTCTGAATCTTAGAACCTTCGCGGTTAGGGAAGTTTCTTGTAGAGTGACGGATTGAGAAGGCTCCGTTAGCAGGAGTATCACCTGCACCAAAACATGGACCACAGAAGGCAGTCTTAACAACAGCACCTGCATCAATCAAAGCTCCAAAAGCACCGTTCTTCATAAGTTCCATATATACAGGCATAGAAGCCGGGTATACGCTCAAAACGAACTTGCCGTTTCCGCTGTCCTTGCCCTTGAGAATATCAGCAGCGGCACAGATGTTTTCAAAACCACCACCGGCACAACCGGCGATAATACCCTGGTCAACATAAAGCTTACCGTCAATAATCTTATTGTGAAGATTAAAATCAACCTTATCGCCAAAGCTTACCTTAGCGCGCTTTTCTGCGTCGGTCAAAACATCATCAAGATTCTTATTTACGTCTTCAATTGTATAAGCACAAGATGGATGGAAAGGCATTGCAATCATAGGGCGGATTTCGCTCAAATCAATTTCGATTGCAGCATCGTAATATGCACCGGCAGCAGGCTTCAATTCCTTATAAGCACCAACGCGGCCGTGAATAGCATACCACTCTTCAACCTTACCATCAGTTTCCCAGATAGAAGAAAGACAGGTTGTTTCTGTAGTCATTACATCAACACCAATACGGAAATCAGCAGAAAGGTTAGCAATACCAGGACCGATAAATTCCATAACCTTATTCTTTACAAAGCCGCTTGCAAAAACTTCTTTAATGATTGCAAGTGCAACGTCCTGAGGACCAACACCAGGAACAGGAGCGCCAGTCAAATAAATTGCAACAACTCCAGGATAGTTTACATCATAAGTTTTTCCGAGCAGCTGCTTAGCGAGTTCTCCACCACCCTCGCCGATTGCCATAGTACCAAGGGCACCGTAACGTGTGTGGCTGTCTGAACCCAAAATCATAGCACCACATTCAGCAAGCATTTCGCGGGCATACTGGTGAATTACTGCCTGGTGAGGAGGAACATAAACTCCACCGTATTTCTGAGCACAGGTCAAACCGAACATGTGGTCGTCGTCATTAATAGTACCACCAACAGCACAAAGAGAGTTGTGGCAGTTTGTCAAAACATAAGGAATAGGAAACTTTTCCAGTCCCGAAGCACGGGCAGTCTGGATAATTCCAACGTAAGTAATATCATGAGAAGTGATTTTATCAAACTTAATTTTGAGTTTGCTTTCATCGCCGCTTGTATTATGCTTCTGAAGGATTGAATATGCAATTGTCTTTTTTGCACCATCAGCACTAGGAGCGCCCGCATCACGAAGGGCACCGTTTTCATAGATTACGCCAGAATTGTGGAGTTTCATGTCATTTTGTCCTTATAAATAGTAATTTGTTAGAAACAATATCATATTTCGGGAAAACTGTCATCCAATAATATTCTGTCATCCCGAACTTAGGGAGCCAGATGCTGAAACGAGTTCAGCATGACGGATGGAAAGTTTATCCAATTTTTATATTAGTAATTACACACTGATCGCCGGTAAGGGAAATATAAACATCAGGATAATCTGCTTTTAGCACAGACACACACTTTATAGAAATACCGGCATTTTCTGTTGTTACTGTAATTTTACGCCCTTCACGCTTAAAGAAAACAGTACAGTCCATACCGGCCTTATTCACTTCCTTCCATTTGTCCCAGCCTTCAAAGGCATTACTTTTATTAACCTGAACAGTATTTGTAGAATAATCATCAGACTCCCAGTTTTCCCCATCAAGACGAATTAGAACAAATTCCTTATAGTTTTCACCATTTACCATTTTGTCATCAGAATAATAAAGGCTGATAAAAGGACAATGCCAGATAAGACGCGCAGTAGGCAGACTCATTGTATGGAAACTGATTTTCATACCATCCTTTAAGAGCAGGCTCTGGGTTGCAGAAGTTCGCCAGCCGTCAATCTGAATACTTGGAAGATCTCCATCCGGTCCTGTAATATAATTTGCTTCCTCAGCAATACGGGTAATATAGTCGGCTTCAACAGGCTCTGCCTCTTTATGAACCTCTAGATTAGAAAGCACACAGTGCTGACCGGTTAGTCCTATATAACAATAATGAGAACTATCAGGCAGGGCTGCAGTCAACTTTGCAGCAAAAAGCGGACTTTCAATTTTAATAGAAATATGATCTTTTACCTTAACCGCTTCAATATCACAATCAAAACCTTTCTGATATTCTGCAATCAGAGCCTTTTGGCTCATGCCATCAATTTCATTCTTTATAATATCCAGTTTAAACTTTCTAGCAGCCAGACATTCATTTTTTCCATCTATACGGAGCGAACCATATTCCATGTAAAGGAGATCTTTTCTTTTTGCTTCAGTTTCGTGAATACGGGCATCCAGGGAATCAAAAATAATAATTGATGGGATAGAATCTATAGACGCATGGTTTTCATCACTCTGAAAATGAAAATGTATTTTTGTGATGTACTGCATGAGAAGAATGCCTTCAGTTTTTTCAGAACGGAATTCATCACAATAGATTTTGTCTTTTCCAGAAAGCAGGCTGACTTCTTCGTGTTCCTTGAGCATATATTCCGTATCAAGGTCAATAATGTGAAGCATTATCTTTGCAAAGTATGGATCAAACTGAGTGCCCATTCCCTTCACAATTTCTTCACGCACCTTCTGCTGAGGAATAGGATCACGGTAACTTCGCTTGGAAGTCATTGCATCATAAGAATCGGCAACAGCAATGATACGGGCAATTTCGGGAATATCATCTCCTTTAAGGCCTTCCGGGTAGCCGTGGCCGTCATAACGTTCATGGTGAGAATTAGCTGCTATAGAAAGATATGGCGACTTACTGATGCTCGAAAGAATCTGACGGCCAATAACAGGATGCTTTTTTATCTCTGCATATTCTTCTGAAGAAAGTTTTCCATTTTTATTTATGATATTATTTGATATACCGATTTTTCCTACATCATGCAAAAGGCCTGCATAATAAATATCAGCACAAAACTTTTCATCCTTATGAGCAGCAATTGCTATTTTCTGGGCATATTCAGCAACACGCATAGAATGACCGAGAAATTGTCAATTGTTGTGGATTGAAGTTTGAATCGGCATAAGTTTTAAGCAGCTTCCTTCAACTCACCATTTTCAAATTTTATATCTTTGACGA
>SFOB01000216.1 GCA_004554075.1 Treponema sp. | reverse complement strand
GCACGATACCGGTGCGCGTGTCCCGGCCCGTATTGAGCAAAAACGCACCCACCAGCACGCAAACAGCAAAAATGGTGGCCGCCAGAACGATCACAGCCGTTTTTACTCCGCTGTTTTCCTTCATGGCGACCACCCTTTCCTTTTTGATCCGATCAGGGCCGGAAATCCTCCGGCTTTTCCGCTTACAACGATCCCCAGTAAAATGCCAAAGACAGCCAGTGCTATTACTATGATCAGTATCTTCTTTTTCATGCTTTATGTTCTTCTTTCCTGTCAGTTCTTTATATGCTGTCCCGTTCCGCCCCCGGTCAGAGCACGCGGGAGATATAGCTCCGCGGACAACCTGCCCGCTGCCGTATAGATTATATCTTCTTCTTTTGTTCCATGCAATGCCGCAGACCCGTCTGAACCGCTTTGTGGCATTCGACCGCTTTGCATGTTTGTTGCGTTTGATGCCATCACTTCCCCAAGTGCCCCACTGTTTAAAGAAGAAAGCGGAATTTTGGTTTTCGCATTGTCTTTTAATTTCCATAACCCATTCCTCACGCATCGGACGTGCTTTAGGACCACTTTCTCCACCGACTATCACCCACTCAATGCCATCAAGATTCAAGTTGCCAAGTGATTCCAATAATGGTTCGCATGAGAGGAAGTGAACCGTTGCCGGTATTTCCCGCAAATAGTCAATACGTGTTTTCGAACTTACAGACTCCACAGTCACTCCAATCCAAACATTGGCAGGAACTTGCCGAGTAGAAAAGTATTCAGCCATTCTTTCTGCTCGCTTTGTCAAAATCTGATAGCGATGCTGTGGAGTCCGACGGATAGTATTCATTATACTGTCAACAAACTCAAATGGCACATCCCTATGAAAAATGTCACTCATTGAGCATACAAAGATATTGTGTGCTTTCTTCCAAGCAAGGGGTTCCTCCAAGCAGCCCTCATGTAACGCCAACTTGAATTCATTCGCGTATTTCTCTACACCCATTGCATGCAATCTTCGTGCCATCACTTCCGCATAGCAGTGTGCACATCCAGCCGAAAATTTGGTGCAACCAGTTATCGGATTCCATGTTTTATCAGTCCATTCTATCTTTGTTGTCTTCATAATAATTCAATTTTATATTCTTCTACTGTGTGAATGTTAGAGCTTCGTTTATTGAATTTACCTTGGATCAATACCTTATTCTGTGTGACAAGAGAACTCATAACATCTACAAATAGTTTAGGTTCACATCCATTGGATAAAACCCACTTCAAACCATTTACATTAGACTGTATTCTGCCATTTAGAATCAACTGTATCAGTTCTTCTTTAATCCTTATCTTCTTAGTTGTATTTGATGGGTCAAAGAACAATGTTCCTTGTTCATAATCGTTGTCTATATTACAGTTTGATTCACCAGAATACTTATCCTCCGCCCAACATACCTTTACAAATTTTTCCATACCTAAGGTATGACTTGTTCCAAATATTAATCCATAATAGTTACTTCCTTTTTTGATGGTAAAATGATGAATATAATATTCCTTTTCTTTTGGTATCATATTGCGGAAATAATCTGCAATAATACGATGGCACTCTTTGGGTTGGGCCTCTTCAAAAGCAAGTTTGTTTGTGTTAATATATGCTTTAACTGTATCTACATCTCGGAATCGCTTAATGAATGACGATGATATGAAGAAAATGAAATCCGTTAAAGGGGAAGTTACTAACTCCAAGAATACATCCTTTGTGATTTGTGAAAAACCGTATTGGTCTAATAATACAAATTTAGCATAGTTCTTATTTGCAAGTATTCTTCTGAAGTTATCACTTTTCATTATGTCTTCAAAAGAAGCGTCTTTGCAATATATGGCGTTTGAGTAGATACAATTAGCAAGAGTACAATTAGAATTGCACTCTTGAAGGAATTTATCTTTTGCTTTTTCAAGCAATTCTTTCTTTTCTTTGACTTTCTCATTAAATCCGAAAATCACTTTCTTTTTCTTTTTTGCCAAAGCCACACAGTGTTGGTGTTTGTCACCTCTTGCTTCTTGTAGCAGAATAATGGGAGATCCTGGATTCCCGTCAGCATCAGTACCACTACCAGCAAACATATCATATATAAATATTTGCTTTACGTTTGGATGATGTACAAACACTGGAAACCATTCTTTAAAACATCTACGGAAAATATCGAGTTTCAACATCGTAGCTTCTGCGAATGGCCGTTTATTTATATCTTTTGTTGACATATTGTATTGTATTTTATTTTAAGTATTTATCCAAAATAGCCTGCTTGCGCTCTGCACTACTGTTGATAACAGCTTGGGCTTCGGCAATCTTGGCTTCACATTTTAGGACTGTGGTTACGACATCTTTTTGTGTGTCAATGTCAGGGACAGTTATTGACAATGCACGTATTCGTT
Organism: Treponema sp.; assembly: GCA_004554075.1. Taxonomy (GTDB): domain Bacteria; phylum Spirochaetota; class Spirochaetia; order Treponematales; family Treponemataceae; genus Treponema_D. The sequence continues at coordinate 514 of SFOB01000216.1, read as the reverse complement.
CTGTAGATGCACGGTTTGCACGAGAGAATCTTTCTTGTTCACCTGCTTTTAAAAGAGGATAAGTTAAATATTTCGGAATAATTTCAGTTTCGTCAAGAACTCTGATTACTCCGCAATGGTCTGTTGGGGCAAACAGAATGTCTTTCTCTATATAGTTTACCATCCAATCACCATCTATGCCCCAAAGAACAGATGGAATTGAAAAATCATCCAATACAGAATGGTTTATTCTTCCAAACTCATCGTGAACATTCGCACTCACAACTTTGTATTGTCCATTTTGGACTATTTCATTTGAAACAACACGTCTTCCAATTAATAGATTGAATAATTTGGAATCGCTAAGCCTTAATGTCTTTGTTGCATTTCTTGTAGCAACAGAGAACACATGCTTGATTTGTAATTCAAGTTTGGCTATTTGCTGTCTTGCCTCTTCCACTTCATTATCAACAGTGTCACATTCCTTTGCAATTTTTTCTATAATATCTTGAGGAGCATCAGGAATTGGCATTTG
>SFOB01000215.1 GCA_004554075.1 Treponema sp. | reverse complement strand
GTTCCAAGAAGCGCCGCAACCCACATCCAGAAAAGTGCTCCCGGACCACCTGTAACAAGCGCCGTTGCAACTCCTACTATATTACCGGTTCCAATTGTCGCAGAAAGCGCAGTACACAGCGCACCAAATCCGGTAACTTCACCGTCTTTTCCGTCTGTTTCGTTTTCCTTAATCAATTTGATCGCCTTAGAAAGCTGTGAGAACTGAATTCCCCTCAAGCGAATCGTCAGGAAAATTCCAACCGCCAAAATAAGCACGATAAGCGGAATTCCCCACACTAAATCGTCGATCTTGTTTAGAATGTTACCAATTGTTTCATACATTTTTCTTTCTCCTATCTTCTTTCCGGCACATTAACCTTTGTGCCTAATTTGTCGCAAAATAAAAAGAGCTGATACTATCAGCCCTCCGGAGATACTTGTAACTGCTGTCCTTTTGCCTGAGAGATAGGTAGGCTCATCACCTACTGTACACCTTCGGCGTCCTTAATCGGAACTCTCCAGAGTATACGTACTTTGCAACAATTGATACTTTATCAGAAGTTTCGGGATTTGTAAAGGTGGAGGCCTTAGTTACCCCTAAAAAGGGTGGTACCACAGCCCGCGCAAAATAATTCGCATCAAGCTGTGGTACTAGACTGTTTATACAATTTGATAATATAACAATTTGTTTATTTATTCAAACAACAATTAGTTGTAATTTTTATGAGTGGTTACAACCTGAAGTTGTAATGAAAATACGCCTCTTCCGAGATATCAAATATCATACGTGTGACAAACGTGTGAAGTTCTTGATTTCCTTGGAGCTGAACTATTCCCGACTGCTATATAGCATTCCGTTTCTTGTTAAAATTGTACAAAATGTTTTATAGCAAACGCATTATATACGTTTATTGCCTTCGTTGTTTTTAGTGAATATGCTGATTCTTCATAACAACCAATTTACTAATGGAAACCTCCATTGACATCTGCTATAATCCTTGCATGGGTGCTACGCTGGAGGGCGGTAGCGGTAAGTCCTTCTATCAGGAAACTGAATTCCTGTTCATATAGAGATCTCTTATGGGAAATCTTTCAGGAAAGGAGGACACTTTTATGCTGACTACAGAGCTGTTTATTGCAATTTCAAGCCTTTGCTTTGGTTGTATAGGCTTTGGATTCACCATCGGCTATGCTTTTGGTAAAATCAGTAATAAAAATATCCGCTAGACCCTGGTAAAGTCGCGGATATTTTTATCCTACATTTAATCAGGACTCCGTTGCCGGTAGTACCCTCTTTTTATGTTCAAATGATAACACTTGAGAATGATGTTGTCAATTCTTTCAAATAGCGGCTCATTAACCTCAAATGATGATTTATTTTTTCGGTTTCTGCACTAAGTTTTTTGCCATCGCTCACAAAAGTAACATCACCTTGAAGGTCTGTACGATATATAATCGTGCCCGCCCTTGTAAACATATCGATTGTGTTCTGTGTAGGGTGTCCATAATTTTGCTCGTGTTCTCACCTTTCCCACTTTATCCATTCCTCAACCTTATCATTGGACAGCTCGTTGATATTTATTGAAAAATCTTTGCTCAGTTCCGTCAGTATGCCCGTAGAAATTCTGACCTTTTCAAGAACCTCCGAAAAGTTCTCGGATCGAAATGTGCCGGAAAAGACATCATCGCCGTTATTTCCTATTATCTCAAAGGAATACTTCCCTTTTTCCACAGTGATATGCACCGGCAGATTGATACCGTAGTTTTCAATCAGAAAGTCCATGGTTTTTGAAACAAGATGCACCTTATCGGAATGTCTCTTGAACAAATCCGCATAGACTCCCGTATTATTTTTGCAATAATTTCTTACCATGTCTGCAATACAATCATCATCTGTCAGGAAATCCCCTTCAGGAACTGTCTTTTCAGAAACGATTTTATCATCAAAGCAGAAGGTAAACTTTCTTTCCCGCTCCAGGTGCTCTGCAACAGCCTTCATTCTATGTTCTCTTAGCGCAAAAACGTATTCAACCTTAATCGGGATCATTTTCTCATCTCCTCTCACTCCAAATCTAACGCCATTCCATCCTCCCATTCGTGGGAGTAACGTAAATATTCCGCTTCGGTATTTAGGAAATTCTCCGCATTCTGCGGCAAAACAATCGGCTCTATTGTGTTGGCTTCGTAATTGCAAACGTAAATCTTTTTCACACAATTCAAAAACACCCAGTCAAAGCGCTTCTTACTGGTTGCCTGGGTAAATCTCATATATTCAAACAGTGCGCCTGCATCAATATCATTCTCGTCCGTTGGGTGCAGAAAGAGATACAGCCCGTTATAGCGCTTATGGGTGTAATTCGTATTCAGCTTTTCCAGTTTCCGGTCAAAACGGTACTTTGCCTTGGATAGATAATCCTGCTTCACCAATGGATCCGGGAGGATTGCCCAGAATCGCCCATTGTAAAAATTCAGCCGATCCCCATATTTCGCAAAGGTTTGTGGTGGCAGCTCTTCCTTGCGGCATCCAAGATATTGCTCGATAACGCTCTCCTCCTGCCCATCATCCGGAAGAAGTGCCTGACTCACCTCCAGACCGAAATCCATGGTCTCGTTGATCCAATCCGGCGATTCGCTCTTAACAAAATGCGGCTGATATTCTTTCCATAGATATTTCAAGGATACCGCCGCATAGATTTCATTTAACAGTTTTTCATAAGCCAACGCATTCACCCGCCCTTGCTTCTGAACCTTTTTGTTCATTTTACCATTTCCTGTTCGGGCCTGCAATTGGTGAAGCTATTGTTGATAGCGTAAACTTATTGTCAGTTGGAAATGGATAGAGTTCGCCCCTGATGTTATGATTTGATGATCTTTGATTTTCTAAATCTTACTATTCCAACCTGGTATTGTCAAAAGTTTTATAATCCGCTTAAGTGATTTCTTATTCTT
>SFOB01000214.1 GCA_004554075.1 Treponema sp. | reverse complement strand
ATTTGGGTAGTTTTGGCATTCATCTAGTGCATTATCTTTATTGCAATAATAAAATACTTATGAAGGAATATGCTGCTAAACTAAGCATATTCCTTTTATTTGTGTGATGGGTGGTGGGGATTTCCTTAATACGAGGCAGGGTTTTTCCTGGTTGGTAAATTTTTCAAGGCTTCATCCTTTCAAGCATTCAAGGTTTCAGGCTTAATACGAGGCCCAAAAACCTGGGGCAGTAAAACGGGAGCACGGTTACCGGGAAAATCTTAAAAGGGGTATAAAAATAAGGGATAGATTTTTGGTCTATCCCTTAGTGAGGAGGAGGGGTTTATTTATTTACCCTTTGCAAGTTCCAGTGCTTTGATAAGGATATCCTTCTTTTCCTTGGAAAGATTCTCGTTGCATACTGAGGAGAGTGAGTAGTTATTCTCCTGATAGGTATAGAGGTAGAATTCGTTGAATGCAGAGATTAGCTTAGCTTGCTTTGCCTTGTCCTCCTCTGCCACCATTGAGGAAGCAATAGAGAAGAGGAGGTTGCGGAGTTTTTTACGAGTGGATTTTTTACCCTTTGCATCCTCCGGGAGGATCCCGTCCTTATATAGGGTGGCTTTGTGGGTCCCGAGTGAGGATTTGATTAGTCCCTCTGTTGCAGCAGCAGCAGCTTTAATGATTTCCTGTGCGGTCTTGGGAGTTGTTGCATTTGCATTTACATTTGCATCATTTGCTTTTTTGTTTGACTTTTTAGACATATTGTTTGCACTTTATATTTTATTTGTTGTTAATAATCCAGATAATTAAGTAAGAAAAATTAAAGTGCTTAAAAACTTACTTTCATTATCTTTTCTTTTTCTGATACAAAGGTACGCTTTTATTTTTATTCTTGCAAGGAAATATGGAAAAATCTTTATGCCCTCAGGGGATTTTCACTTGGGTTAAAAAATTGCCCCATCCTATCAGGATTTTTGGGATTTTCCTTGCATATTCCAGGATTTTTATTATGGCCTTCCCTGCCATTGCCATTTTGTCATGGCCATTGCCTATCTCCTGCTTTGCCATTTTGGCAGGGCCATCAAAAGTCCCAATCGGCCATCGGGGCTCTCTGCGCCAAAATGCGGGCTCCCTCTGTTCGCTAATATCGCTACCTGTATAATAATGAAAGGCCATATTAGGCTCTGGCTAAATGGTTAAAAGAAAAGGACCTAAGTAGTGGGCCTTAGGTCCTGAATAGATTAAATCCTTGAGACTATGAGGCCCCATGATTTAAGGTATAAGGAAAAGCCTTCCTTAATAAGGTCTGATATAAGTCCAGCATTACATTCAAGGATTACCAGAGCATAGTTTTGGGTTACGCAGGTAGCCTCTGGATTATAGTTGATGGCTATTTTGACAGTGTGGTAGCCTTGGCAGATTTGGAGAGCCTTTAGAAAAGCTTCTTGGGAAAGATATCCGTTATTCATTTTCATATTCGTCATTGTTAAAGTGTTTGTCAGACCAGTGATATTTGTTGTCTAGTTTCTCCATTATCCAAATGAAGCAGATTACAGGGAGCATTATGATAGAAAGTAGTACTAAGAATACAATGCCGTCGAGGAAAGGATTGATAAATTCCATATTATTCGAAGTAGTATTTAATGGTGAGTATTCCCTTAGAGTGGTTAACGATTAACTTAGTGTCTACCAGGTCCTTGCCATTTAGTTCTTCGGCATAGGTGCTTTCTACTTCGTCAAGGAGAGATTCCTGGGATTCCTTCCTAACGATTGGGTATAGTTCCCTGGTGAAAGGAACTTTGGGATTCAAGGTGAAGCTTCTGATAGCTACCAGGTAATTCTCCTGGGTTTCGAGTTCCTCATTGAGAGGAACGAGATGGGTTTCGAAGATAGTTGCCATGATGTTTTGTTTTTTATCTATTATCTTTATTTTTTGATATGCAAATTTAATACTATTTTTTGGTATATGCAAACCTTTGGGAACTTTCTTTAATCCTACTGAGGATTGGCCTTAGATCTTTAGGGGATATTTAAGGATTCCTACAGGGGCCATGAATGGAACTATCCAATCGACAACTAGCTACTTCCGCCTATCTTACTTCATATCAATCTACCTACTAACCGATACAGGCATCTTCTAGTGCATCAAAGAAACTTTATCTTAGTAATTTATCCAGCCATTTTTCCAATTATTCTAAGAAATGGCACCCCTGCGCACGTTGTTCGCAAATCCTATACCTGTATAAAGGTACCCCAATCCCATAAATCCCAAGCAATGCTTATTATATATATACTAAACTGAAATAGGATTCCAGGATCCAGGCAAGGGGCCGTTAACGGTAGATTATGAAGCTCATAAGTAGAGCTATAGTATGTAGAAGAGTAGCTAGTGGCCTTAGTTCCCCAAAAGCCTGGAGCCTTGAGTCCTTTGCAGTATATTATATATAATATATGCAACTGAGGTAGCGTTTGGGGATTCGGATTAGGGGCCGTTAACGGTAGATTCCAGGTACCTGGTGGGGTACCCCTGGGAGGCTGTGAGAGTATGTCGTATACCGGTAGAGCTATTAAACAGTTGAGCTATTGTTCAGTACCCCTTACCGTTTCCCCAAAGGCCTAGCCCTCCGGGCCATTTTTCAAGGCACCCCCGGACTGAAGAGTGAGTATGCTGATAGTAAGTTAGTGTGTACGTATGATTGTAATTCTATCAGACACGTTAAATCCTAAACGTTAAAGAAGGATATGTTAGGATGTATTATACCTATATATGATTATATGTACCTGTATATAGGTTAGGTTTATATTTAGAGTTTTATTTGTTGGTTAGTATGTGTACATGAAAATAGGGAGCCTTTGGATTTGTTAGGTCCTTGGGTTCCCTATTTTTAATGATTTACCTTGTTTTTAGCGGGACGAGAGGAATGCAGCCTTGTAAGCTTCTATGATATC
>SFOB01000213.1 GCA_004554075.1 Treponema sp. | reverse complement strand
AATAGAATTCATTTTCTCACCTCCTTATAATGTTTTCTTGAACTGTTCCCAAGTATTTGGAAAATGATGTTGCATAAATTCGCAAGATGCCTTATTATCTTGAGCTGCCATACTAAAGGAGTTAGCATAAATTTCTGCTTCACGATTTCCGTGTCCCGACCAATAACTATTGTCGTGTTGATAATAATCAATACCTTCATCAAAATAGCGTTGAACGATTTCGGGATCGTTTTTGAAATAAGCAGACATATTATCTGAAACAGCTCGATCAAAAGCAGCATCAGAACCCATCAGGTCATTCATCATTTTATCAAAGTTCTGCCTTCCAACCTCTGTACTTCTATCATAGTTTGCGAGGTCTTTGGACATTGCTTCTCTAAATTCATATGTATCTGACACATCGCCTTTTTTGTTGTCAACAAAATGTCCATATTCGTGACTGAAAACTTCAGCATACTCAGCATTGTCCATATTTGTTTCCATACGGATTTTCTTTGCATCAAGGTCATAATGACAACAATCGTTTCCAGTTGTATTTTCAACTGACAACTCAGTCGATAGCGAGTTAACCGTACTCTTTATTTCGTCCGGTGCATTTTCAAATGTTTCGTAAACAGCTTCACGCCTATTTCGTGGTAGTTCGTCAAAAGCCCCTTTAATTCCTGCTTTTTCAAACCTTTCCGCATCGTAGGCTGACTCCTTACCGAATACAGTATCTTTGGCTTTATCAACAAAGGAGCGTTCCTTTGTCACTGAGTCAGCTTCATCTCCTTCATTATAGTCGTTTTCTTTCTCTGTTTCAAGCTGTTCAACGGGTTCTCTCTGTTGAGATGAAACTTCAGACTTTTGTTCCTTATCAAATGTGGTAATCTTTTTGTCAGAAATAAAGGAATCAAATGAACCATCTAACTCTTTAGAAAGTTCATCATCCATTTCACTTTCCGTGACTTCAAGACCACTTTCAACTTCGCTTACATCACCACTCGTAGTGTCACTATGTAGTTCTGTGTTGTTATTTTCAGGAGTACCAAACAAACTAACCCCTCCTTACTTAGAAGTTAGACTTCTCAACATATTCAGATAGAGAATTATAGCTCAACTTTGGAGTTCCGTTTGGCGTTATGGTATACACTTTACCCGTTTCATCCTGCAAAGCTATGATACCATCTATCGCAATGTTTTCGATAACATACATATTTGCAGGAATATTGGAATTCATATTTCGTTCCTTTTTTGTTACCGATACTACACTTAATCTTTCGTGAGTTGTAACGCCCGTCAACTCAATACCTCTTGCTGAGATTACACCATATTTTTCAACATATTTGGTATAGTCATCCGCAAAACTAACACCTAATTCTTTTTCGGCTTCAATGATTTGTTCCATAGAAGCGGGTTTTATGAATCGCATATCTTCCAAATTGCTTATAATTTGAATAATATCTTTCATTCTAAATCACTCCAATTCTTTTAAGCATTTTCAGCACGACTTTCCCAATGTTGCTTTCTTTCTTTCGCAAATTCACCTCGATCTATCTCGGTTTCTTTTTGCTTGTCGTGCAAAATAGTATCATTTCCTTTTCCACGGTGCTCCTGAGTAGTCAATTCGGCAAGAGGACTATCTTGTTTTTGACCTATATGATGAAGTTCAACAGTTTCACCACTTTCAGTCAATGGTGCGTTTCCATTTTCCATACGCTCTTTATTAGTTCTTCCAAATTCGTCCTTTTGCTCCATATCAATATCGCTTCGTATCAGACACTTTTTACCGTTAATATCTTCTTCTTTCAAATCGGCATTTTTATATATTTCTGCTTCTTCAACGGAACGAGTTGAGTCAACTATCTCATCAGACCAACCAGTTTCTTCTTTTAGCTTTTCTTTTTCAGCCTCAGTTAGTCCTTCCTCCACATTTTCGGGTGAATCATCGTTCTCACCGTGCTCAACATAATCATTATAATGATTATCAACTTCAGAATCAAGGTCGTCTGCTTCTGAGTCATCTTCACTAACATCGGTTGCCTTTCCTTTTTCAAATGAAGAAAGGTCTTTATCTTCTATGTATGAGTCATATTTACTATCAAGGTCTGACTCAAGATCGTCGGGCGGCTCATCTGTTTCTTCAAGTTCAGTTTCTTCAACTTCTTCGTTTTCATCGAAGTCACTCTCAAACGATTTTCCTTCGCCTTCCTCCATATATGAGTCATAAGAATCGTCTAACTCGTGGGACAAATCTTCATCCATTTCGCTTTCGCTTACTTCAGAACCAGTATCGACTTCACTTACATCACTTGTAGTTCCGCTATCGCCGCTTACTTCGGAGCTTGATACTTCACTACCAAATTCACTCATAATGAACCTCCTTTCTGAACATTATGCTTTTACTATTTCAGCTCCAAATGGCATAATTGCCAGTTGTGCGAATTTAATACTTTGCACTCCAAATGGTATTCCTATTATGGTGATACACCAAATTAGCCCTATGCAAAAGGAAACAATCGCTATTTCCCAACCACACAGCATTATCCAAAGAATATTTACAAGAAAGTGTCCCATCTTGCTACTATACTCAATGCTTCTACCAAACGGATATAAGACAAAACCTGCAAACTTCAAACATTGTATTCCAATGGGAATACCTATAATTGTTACAAAGCAGAGAATGGCAGCAACAAACCACAAAAGTGATATTATTCCTCCACCCAATAAAAACCAAAATATATTTCCTATAGTTTTCATATCTCTACCTCAAACATAGTATTCTTCCAGTGTATCCAAGCAAATGCAACCGAGTTTTCCGCCGAAACTTGCACCACAATCAATAGCAATATGATTATTCTTCTTGAAAATCACATCTTGATATTCTTCTGAGGTTAATTTCTCCAAGAGAACACCATGTTCTGCCGCATAGGCTACTCGTGTTGGAGTATG
>SFOB01000077.1 GCA_004554075.1 Treponema sp. | reverse complement strand
AAGTGCTGGCCTTGCTCAATAATCGCTTTCAGAAAACCTGGATGAGCGAGAATGTTGAATTAAAGCTTTATATCCGTTTATGTGTTATAGACTGTCCGAAGGATGCAGAAACACCGGAAGAAGTTATGGATATAATCAACATGATTTCAACCGATGAACGTTACCGCCAGAGCCTTGTTTTTGCAAATGAAATTGATTTGAAATACCGCCGCAGAACTATATATATAGAACATTGTTTGCGAAATGGTCTTACAGAAAACAGATTTGATGTATTCTATCAGCCTATATGGTCTACTGCAGAGAAAAAACTTATTGGAGCCGAAGCCCTTATCCGCTTGAAAGATGAAACAGGCCACTTTATTTCCCCGGAAGATTTTATTCCTATTGCAGAAAAGACAGGTGCAATTCTTCGTATCGGTGAGTATGTTTTTGAGTCGGTTTGTCTTGCCTTGTCTCAGATTAATGTAGAAGAGTACGGTATTAAAAAAATTGATATTAATCTTTCAGTTGCTCAGTGTATGCAGGAAATTCTTGCAGAACAGATTCTCAAGATTCAGAGCATCTATCAGGTTCCAACTTCAATCATTAATCTGGAAATTACAGAAACTGCAGCGGCACATACTCCGGAAATCCTTTTGAAAAACATGCAGGATCTTGCAGATGCCGGTTTTGAACTTTCTCTGGATGATTATGGTTCCGGCTATTCCAATATGAGTTATATGCTCAACCTGCCTTTTAAGATGATAAAAATTGATAAGTATATTGTCTGGGCAGCCTTTACAGATAAGAGGGCAGAAAAGGCGCTTGCTGCTACTATCAAGATGATTAAGGAAATTGGTATGACAGTTCTTGCAGAAGGTGTTGAGACTCCGGAACAGGCTGAATGGCTTACCGCTTCCGGCTGTGATTATCTGCAGGGTTTTTATTATTCAAGGCCTATTCCCAAAAAAGATTTTTTAGCTATAATGAAGCAGAATAATGGTGAGAATAATGACTAGAAAATTTAAAGGCCTTCTTTCGGCTTTCTGTGTATTTTTTTGTGCTGGTACTGCAAATCTTTCTGCTGTAAATTTTGATTATGTTCAGCCTTTTGCCCTGAATCCTGTAAATGAAGGTGTAGAACTTGGAATCGGTGCTTTGTTTTCCGGTTCTGCATTAATATGTGATAAGTTTGTTCATATCAAAACAAATAATTTTGATGCAGAAGCCTTGAATAAGTCTGCAATTCCAACTCTTGATCAGATTTTTATGAGACCTTACAGTAAGCCTCTTCATATTGTAGGAACCGGTACAATGGCCCTGACTATGGCAATTCCTGCGATTTTTGCTATTCTTCCAAGCAAAGAATGGCTTACCATTGGCACAATGTATGCGGAAACTCTCCTTATTGCTAACGGTATAAAGGAATGGACTAAGCTTCTTGTACACAGGGCTCGTCCTTATATGTATTTTGATGGTTATCCTATGGATAAGGTTGCAGATGGGGATTGGGATTCTTCTTTCCCTTCTGGTCATACAACTCTTGCTTTTGCAGGTGCTGCCTTTGCAACTATGGTTTTCTGCCAGTGCTTCCCGGATTCTAACTGGAAATATGGTGTGGCAGCCGGTTCTTTTGGCCTTGCTTTAATTACCGGAATATTGAGAATGCTGAGTGGTAACCATTATCTTACTGATGTTCTTGTTGGCGCGGTAATTGGAACTGCCTGCGGCTTCCTTGTTCCTTATCTTCATACAAAGGGCTTTTATAGCAAATTTGAAAGAAGGTCAGATGGAGCCAGAGCTTCTGTAACTCCAAGCGGACTTACTTTTTCATATAATTTTTAATAAATTACGAGCATCACCTATTGACAAGCCTGAAAAAAATCTTTATATTATTAAAACATTCGCAAGAATGGATGGGCTACTAGCTCAGTAGGTAGAGCAACGCCCTTTTAAGGCGTGGGTCACTGGTTCGAATCCAGTGTAGCTCAGTAAAAGGATTCTGGTTGTTCCAGAGTCCTTTTTTTTTGTATCCACATAAAACGAGGTTCTATATGGCAGACGCAAAAGAGACTTGCCGCACTATTATTGCAGCGGCTTTGAATGAGTTTATTAAGGAAAAGAATCCAGAGGCAGATGCAGTTGCTGCAGAAAGCATTGTTGTTCAGAATGCTCCTAATCCGGAAATGGGAGACCTGGGTGCTCCTATGTTCGCTTTTGCAAAGGCTCTCCGTATGGCTCCTCCACAGATTGCAGCAGGCGTTGCTGCAAAAATTACAGACAAGTCACTCGGTGAATTCCTTGCCGTTGGTCCATATGTAAATGTAAAACTGGACAAGAGCGGTGCAGCAGCTCCAATTCTTAAGGCTGTAAAAGAGCAGGGTGACAACTACGGTTCTTTCAACAGCGAAGGTAAAAAGCCTCTGGAAGGCCGCCGTGTAATGATTGAATTCTCTTCTCCAAATACAAACAAACCTCTCCACCTTGGTCATGTCCGCAACGATGCTCTTGGTGAGTCTGTAAGCCGCATCCTCAAGGCTGCCGGTGCGGATGTTTACAAGGTAGACCTCATCAATAACCGCGGTGTTCATATCTGTAAGTCTATGCTGGCTTATAAAATGTTCCATGAGGCTAAGGGCGACACACCGGAAAGCCTTGGAATGAAGGGCGACCACTTTGTTGGCCAGTGCTATGTTGAGTTTGACAAATATCTCAAGGGCGAAAAAGACAAGCCTGAAACTGCACATCCTGAAGCAAATCAGATGGCAGAAGATATGCTGATTAAGTGGGAAGCCGGCGATCCTGAAGTTCATGCTCTCTGGGAAAAGATGAATGGCTGGACTTTCGACGGTGTAAAGGCAACCTACGAGCGCACTGGAATCAGCTTTGATAAATACTACTTTGAAAGTGAAACCTACCTCAAGGGTAAAGATGAAATTATGAAGGGCCTTGAAAAGGGTGTTTTCTTTAAGGCTGAAGATGGTTCTGTCCGCATCGATGTTACAGACGTTGTAGGTAAGGGTAAGGACGAAGATAATCACGAAAAGGTACTCCTCCGAAAGGATGGAACTTCTGTATATATTACTCAGGATATTGGAACTGCAATCAGCCGCCACGACGACTGGGCATTCAATCAGCTGGTTTACGTTGTTGCAAGCGAGCAGAATTATCACTTTAAGATTCTTTTCCATATCCTTAAAAAACTTGGCTTTGACTGGGCAGAAAAACTCTATCACCTCAGTTATGGTCTTGTAAATCTTCCAAGCGGACGTATGAAGAGCCGCGAAGGTACTGTAGTTGATGCAGATGATTTGATTGATTCTCTCCACGCGGATGCTCTTGCAGCAATTAAAGAACGCGGCCGTGACGGTGAAGTAGGAGATGCAGACGAGGTTGCAGAGAAGGTTGCCCTTGGTGCCCTCCATTACTACATGCTGCAGGCAACTCCAATCAAGGATATGCTCTTTAATCCGGAAGAGTCTTTGAGCTTCAACGGAAATACAGGTCCATACCTTCAGTATATGGGTGCCCGCATTAATTCTATTCTTGGAAAGGCAGGCGAAGCTGGTCTTGCAGAAGATACAAGTGATACAGCAGTTGCTCTTCTTACAAGTGAAGATGAATGGGCTTTGATTAAGCAGCTTGGTGATTACCCTGCTGTAATTGCAAAGGCAGCTGAAGGTTTGAACCCAAGTGATGTAGCAGCTTATGTTTACGAGACTGCAAAGCTCTTCAGTAAGTTCTATCAGAACTGTCCTATTGTAAGTGCAGAAAATAAGCAGCTTGCAGGTGCCCGTCTTTACCTTGCAGACTGCACACTCCAGGTAATCAAGAACGCTATGAAGCTGGTTCTTGTTCCTTACCTCGAGAAAATGTAGGCTAAGGCTACAATCGAAGAACCGTTAAAAAACGAGCCGAAAGGGTCGTTTTAGGTTCATCGTTCGTTCCGCCTCAGAGGCAAGCTGTGCTTGCCGACTTTAATCAGTAAATTAATATAGATCCGCAATGAACTTGCGGATCTTTTTTTTTGAAAAAAAATATAAAAAATGTGTTATACCTATTGACTTACTAGGTTTTACAATGTATATTACTAAAAAACAACAAACCTACTAGCTAAGTAGGAATAAAATCTGTAAAGGAGGCGCAGAAATGAAAGTATTTTTTGAAAAATTAGTCCGTGAAAATTTCCGCAACGGAGTCATGCGCCTCTGTTGTAAGACCTATCTGTCATGCTGAACTTGTTTCAGCATCTATAAAACAAATCTATTAAGAGACCCCGAAACAAGTTCGGGGTGACACATCCTTTTTTTTCAGGATAAAAAAAATAATTCAGGAGAAATCATTATGGCTAATAATTATAAATTCGAAACATTACAGTTACACGTTGGACAGGAAAGTGCAGATCCTGCAACAGATGCACGCGCAGTACCAATCTATCAGACAACTTCTTATGTATTCCACAATTCAAAGCATGCCGCAGACCGCTTTGGCCTTGCAGATGCAGGAAACATTTACGGGCGTCTTACAAACTCAACTCAGGACGTTCTTGAAAAAAGAATCGCAGCCCTTGAAGGCGGTTCTGCAGCCCTTGCTCTTGCTTCTGGTGCAGCTGCAATTTCTTATACAATCGAAGCTCTTGCTGCTAACGGTGGGCACATTGTAGCACAGAAAACCATTTACGGCGGAAGCTACAACCTTCTGGCCCATACACTGCCACAGTATGGTATTTCAACAACTTTCGTAGACGCTCATAACCTTGCTGAAGTAGAAGGGGCAATCAAAGAAAATACCCGCGCAATCTATCTTGAAACTCTTGGAAATCCAAACTCTGATATTCCAGACATCGATGCAATTGCAGAAATTGCACACAAGCACGGACTTCCTGTTGTAGTTGATAATACTTTTGGAACACCTTACCTTATCCGCCCATTTGAGCACGGAGCTGATATTGTTGTTCACTCTGCTACAAAGTTCATTGGCGGCCACGGAACAACACTTGGTGGTATCATTGTTGAAAGCGGAAAGTTCAACTGGAAGGCCAGCGGAAACTATCCACAGATTGCAGCTCCTAACCCAAGCTACCATGGAGTTTCTTTCTACGACGCTGTTGGACCTGCTGCATTTGTTACCTACATCCGCGCAATTCTTCTTCGCGATACTGGTGCAACAATCAGCCCATTCAATGCTTTCCTTCTCTTGCAGGGTGTTGAAACTTTGAGCCTTCGCCTTGACCGTCATGCAGAAAATACAAAGAAGGTTGTTGAGTTCCTCAGTAAGCATCCAAAAGTTGCAAAGGTAAATCATCCTTCATTGCCTGATCATCCAGACCACGCACTTTATACAAAGTACTTCCCTAATGGTGGTGGTTCAATCTTTACTTTTGAGATTAAGGGTGGCCGTGAAGAAGCCTGGGCTTTCATTGATAATCTACAGATTTTCAGTCTGCTTGCAAACGTTGCAGATGTTAAGTCTCTTGTTATTCATCCGGCTTCTACAACTCACAGTCAGCTTAATGATGAAGAACTTGCGGATCAGGGAATTACTCAGAGTACAATCCGCCTGAGCATTGGTACTGAGCATATTGATGATATTATTGCAGACCTTGAAAGAGGATTTTCGGCAGTAAAATAATTACATCTTCATCGTCATCGAAAATAAAGCTTTATAGCTTTCATTGACGGCAGCGGCCTTTTCTTTGATGTTCAGGAATTCCTGAGCAATAACAGGATCAAAGTGAATGCCGCTGTTTTCTTTTATTATTTCAAAGGCTTCTTCATAACTCATTGGAGATTTATAGATTCGTGGAGAAACAAGGGCGTCAAAAACATCTGCAATCGCCATGATTCTGGCACTCAGAGGAATTGCTTCTCCCATGAGTTTATCTGGATAGCCGGTTCCATTCCATTTTTCATGATGATGGGTTGCTATATCGGCAGTGATCTGAATGTATTCAGGGTCTTCATAACCATCAAGAATTTCATGAACAATTCTTCCGCCTTCTGAAGCATGCCTTTTCATCAGGGCAAATTCACCTTTTGTAAGACGGCCAGGCTTTTTTAAGATTGCATCCGGTACAACAATTTTTCCAATGTCATGCATAGGTGCGGCACGCTTTAAGAAACGCACGTATCTTGGGGTAAGAATCTCAGGGTAGTGGTTGTTTTTCATAAGCTGAACCGCAAGAAGTTCTACGTAGGCTCTGGTTCTGCGAACGTGTTCACCAGTATCTTCGTCGCGGTTTTCTACAAGGTTAGAAAGACTTTCAATTGTATGATTCTGCATCCTTATAACCTGAAGTTTTGAACGTTCAATTTCAGAAACTTTGTCGTGAAGTTCGTTTTCTTTTATATCAAGCTCAGTTTCAACATTCTCAAGGTTTTCTTCTATATGGCGGTTCGAATGAATGAACATTATGAGAAAGGCCATTGAATAGCCGGCATTTATGACAGAAATACCATAAAAAGCAAGCTGAATTATCTGTGACAGCTGAGGGAAAAAGATAAAGCAGATAATGACAAAAAGATTTTTTCTTGTTATGGATTTTCTATTGATGATAAGATACATTACAAGATCTGCATATAAAAGCAGCTGGCAGATAATTATCAGATAAAAAGCGCGCCCGCGGTAATAAATATTATTGTTATTGATTTCATAAAGCAGATTTGCAGCAGGTGTAAAAGCAAGGATTACAAAATAAACAGCAAGAATTCCTGTGAGTATTGAATAAAATATTTTTTTACCTTTTTTCTGATCAAGCAGAAGAATGATTACACTGGCAGAGGTTGCGAGAACCAGGCAGGACATGCTGTAAAATACAAACATGGCAATTGGAAAAATAATGCGGTTTATAGGGTTTGCCGAACCTTCAAAAATCATTGTACACATATCTGCTGCTGACATCAGGATGTTTAAAACAACCATAAAATGAAACCAGCGGCGAAGCTTGCCCATGAGATAGTGACTTGTGAAAATAGAGAATAAAATTATAAAGCCTAAAACTATATTGTAGGAATCTAGAGTAATATTAACTGAATACATTTTTTAATCCTCTCTCTCATATATTAGTATACCACAGGTTTTAAAAAAAAGTAAAAAAACATTTATGTCTGGAGAAGGATTCCTTTAATATTTTCTAAATCGATGTTTTCAATAGCCTTTTCTAACTCCGGCATTTTTTGCTGCAGAGCTTCCGGCAGTTTTGCTTTCTTCAGCAGCTCAAACTGTTCTTCAACAGCCGGCAAATCAAAATCTTCAGAAGCAGCCAGAAGTTTTTTTATAATGGAATCTCTTTCTTCA
Organism: Treponema sp.; assembly: GCA_004554075.1. Lineage (GTDB taxonomy): Bacteria > Spirochaetota > Spirochaetia > Treponematales > Treponemataceae > Treponema_D. Next base: position 4,475 of record SFOB01000077.1, on the reverse strand, counting down.
CTGGAAAGAGAACGTTTTTCTTCAGCCCCGGTTTCGCTATATTTTTTTACAGGTAGAAGAAGATTGTAAAGGCTGCGATATTGCTCAAGCAAAAGGGAAGTTTTTGATTTTGTATCTGAAAGTAATTCTTCAAAATTAAGTGGCTTTGTCTGCAGAGTCTTTCCTGCTTCTTCCAGTTCAGCTGCCAGTTCTGAAAGTTTTTCTGCACCAATAATTCTTGCAGCGCTTTTGAGGGCGTGAACCTGAATTGTGAAGTCTTTGTAATTATCCTCTTGCAGATAATTCTGAATCAAATCCGCTTTTTCCTGGATAGTTGAAAAGAAAGTGTTTGTTACAGAAATCCATGTGCTGAAGTCACCTGCTGCTTCAACAGCTTTTTTTACATTAATCTGCTTTTCTGGCAGGGCAGGGAAATCAGCTGGTATTATTGTTTTTTCTGCTTCCTTCTCCTGAGAATCCTGCAGCCCGGTAATTTCAATCAGTTCTTTTTTCAACCATTTAGAAAGGCAGGCTGCAAAATCTTTTTTCTGAACAGGCTTTGAAATAAAGTCGTTAAAGCCCTTACTCAAAAACATTTCTCGTGCGCCGTAAACTGCATTCGCGCTGAGCACAATTACAATGCTTTTTTCAGTATCGGAAAGCTGCTCTTCCATCTGGCGGATTTTGGCAAGTGTCTCAATTCCATCCATGCCAGGCATCTGATGGTCCATAAAGATAATGTCAAAGCTTTGCTTTTTCAGAAGATCCAGGGCTAGATAACCGCTCATACATAGAGTAGGGGTGATGCCGAATTTTTGTAAAAGTCCTTCTGCAACCTGGAGGTTTACTTCGTTATCATCAACAACAAGAATCTTTGCCTCAGGTGCCTTAAAAGGAATTGTAGTCTGTGCTTCAGTAAAAAGGCCTGCAAATTCCGGGCTGTTTATAAGCGGTAAATTAATCTGCTTCAGACCTTTCTGGTCAGGACAGTCTATGGCAGCCTTAAAGAGGGCTTCATAGGCAGTACCGCAGCTTTTTTCCGCAGCCCTTTTTTGAGGAAGATTAATAGAAAATACAGAGCCTTTTCCATATTCTGAATCAACACTGATTGAACCATTCATCAGGGTGATCAGATTTTTACTGATGGAAAGCCCAAGACCGGTTCCGCCCTTATAGCGGTTGGTCTGCATGTCTACCTGCTGGAATGCCTTAAAGAGCTTACCAAGATCTTCTTTTTTAATGCCGATTCCGCTGTCGATTATGCTGATTTTAAGGCCTTCTTTATCCTGATATTTTGAAAGATCTTCAACCCTCAGTTTTATAAAGCCCTGTTCTGTAAATTTTGTTGCATTTCCTGCAAGGTTAATTAAAATCTGTCTTAGTCTAAGGTCATCACCTCTGTAAATCTGCGAAAGTTCCGGATCAATTTCCAGCATAAGTTCAACTGGTTTTCCGCTCAATCGAACCTCAACAACATTCATAATGTCGTTCATCAGTTTTACAAGATCATAATCAGCAGAAGTGATCTCCATTTTTCCAGATTCAATTTTAGACAAATCCAGAATGTCATTTATGATTCCTACAAGATTTATTCCGGATGAGTGGATCTGCCTGAGTATCTTTTTTTCACTGTCTTTAAGGTCAAAATCCAGGGCCATCTCGCTCATGCCTACAATTGCATTCATTGGCGTTCTGATTTCATGGCTCATGTTTGCAAGAAAAAGAGACTTTAATCTTTCGCGTTCAAGAGTTTCGTAAAAGTATTTTTCCTTAATAAAAGCAATTCCCGTACTCATCAGCATAAAGACAATGATGTAGGCCCAGTATGGTTCGTATGTGCCGGCCATGTTAAACATTTTAATCAGAATAAAAGTGATTATAAAGCAAAGTGCATCTACAAGAATTGTTACCATGCTGTTTATAAAAAGCAGGGCAGAGGTAAGAACAATAATGATAAATGCAAAGGTGAAATCTGCATCTCCAAAGGTTCGGGCTGTAACAAGGACCGCAATAAAGGCGCAGAAGGTAATGAGAAGCCCATAGACCTGAACAATCTGAAAGTAAAAATTGTTCCACTGATCATCACTAAGTTTCTTTCTGGCTCCCAGTGTAAAAGCAAAAATTACGAGAGAAGAAATAACAAAGATGGCATCAAGAATTACAAAAAGAAGATAAGCATTTACGGAAAAAAAAGGCTGTGAAACCGGCCCCAGTATAAAAAGTTTTTCTGCGTAAGCTGGATTACAAAGCTTTAGCAAATCCCTGCAAAACTCCGTCGTAAGGTAAACTGCCATAGATGGAGCAAAAATCAAGAGCCTTTTCAGGTTTGCAAGGTTTGCAAGTTTTTTTGCAGGTTTATCCATTTAAATTAGTTTCCAAAAATCTGATTTACTTTGTTGAGAAAATCAATTCTGTCTGTATTTTTGAGAATATAACCCTGAGGTTTAAGCTTTAGAGCTTCCTTTACCTTGTCCATATCGCTTACACCGGTAAGGAAGATAACAGGAATCTCTGCATAATCTGCTTCGTTCCTGATCATTTCCAGGGTTTGCAAGCCGTCACAAACAGGCATTTCATAATCCAGAAGAATAAGATCAGGTTTGTTTTTTCCGAGGAAAGAAATGCAAGCCGCTCCGCTTTTTGCGACTGAAACATGATAAAAGTTTTTGAGCCAGTTTGTCATATTGCGGAGGCAGACAGGATCATCATCAACTAAAAGAATGGAACGTTTGCGTTCAGCTCCCTTAAGCACTAAAGCACTAAGCTCGCTGTTTTCTCCAAGCATAAATTCAAATTCATAAAGAAAATCATCTACAGAAAGGCTTTTATCAATGCAGTGTACGTTTTCTTTTTCTGTATATTCCTTGTATTTTTCAAGCTCTGTCTGTGAACCGATAAAACAGAAGTGGACATTCTTCAGATACATCATGATTCTGCGTAATTCAAGCATGCTTGCAGCTTTAAGTTCTTCAATAAATACAATTACAAGCTTATATTCGTAACTTGCGACAGAATTTTCTGCCTGTGCAGAATCGAAATCAATGGAAACTGTTTCATATCTGTTTCTGATAAGGGCAAGAATTGTTTCATCTTTTGATTTTTCTTCACGTATAATCAGAATATCTTTCATAAATATGATTATAACATCACTTTTATTATTTTACAAATTAGAGTTTTTGCGTTATCATTTAACTATGGGAATGGACGCAAAAATTATTAATGCATTTCTCACTGAGGGAATTAATACTTTTCAGGATATGTTTAATATTGGTCCTGTGAATAAGGAACCTCATCTTCTGGATATCCATGCAGGACATCCGTGGGAAATATCGGGATTATTGGGAGTTACCGGCAGTATAAAAGGAATTGTAGCTTTCCGCCTTCATAAAATTCTGGCAAATAAAATGCTTGAACTTTCCGGATTAAAATGCAAGCCGGAAGATTATGAAGATATGGCCGTTGGACTCGTAAGCGAATTTACAAATATTATTTCAGGACACGCAGTTACTGTACTCAGCGAGTATAATCTTGATATTTCGCCACCTTTCTGTGTAATGGGACACAATCATATGATTGCCTGGCCAAAGAATTATCCTGTAATTGCAATACCGTTTGTAACTTCTTATGGTCCTTTCGAAGTAGATGTCTGCTTTAAATAATACTGACTTCCCCTGTTTTTTCTGTTATAATTAAAATATGAGTAAAAAAAAGCAGGGGAAGTTTAAACGTTTTAAGCGTACTCTCAAGTACGCTCTCAAAAATCCTCTAACATATATCTGGCTTCTCATATTTATAATAATTGCAGTTGCAACTATTGTTGTATTTGCGTCAGAAACTCAGACCGAAAGCGGCATTGAAACAATGTTCGACTCTGTATGGTTTACTCTGGTTGCTGTTTTTGCTGCATATTTTGATTATTGTGTAAAATCAGTTCCTGGCCGTATGTCAGCCCTTGTGCTGCTTGTGCTTGGAATGCTCTTGTTCAGTGCCGTAACCGGTAAGCTTGCATCCTACTTTATGGATTTGCAGATGAAAAAAAATAAGGGGCTTAAAAAGTTGAAGAACATGAAAGGACATTTTTTACTTTGCGGATGGAGACCGGGCTTTGAAAAGATTCTGGATACCGTTCTCACAACAAATCCTGATATCACTCCAGACATGGTAGTAATGATTAATGATGCTTCCGATCAGATTGAGCAGATTCGTTCCCAGCCTCGCTTTAAGGAACTCAATTATGTTTCCGGTGACTTTGCCGATGAAGCAGTTCTCAAGCGTGCTCAGATCGATACCGCCGAGCGAGCTCTGGTAATCTGCGACCGTTCAAAAAAATATTCTGACCTTGAAATAGACAGCCGTACCGTTCTTGCCGTTCTTACAATGGAAAATATGAACCCTGGTATTTATGTAGCTGCCGAGCTTATTGATGCAAAATTCCAGAAGCACCTGGAGATGGCCCACTGTGACGAAATTATTCTCACCCAGGATTACGAGCACAG